>CAJBVG010000327.1 GCA_903958995.1 uncultured bacterium
AAGCATCTCTTCGATTATTATTTCTACAAAATATACTCCTCATATGGCCAAAGTGGTGCACTACAATTCGTGTGTGTCATCATCATCACTTCGGTATTTTTCGCCAATTTATTTAAGTATTGGTCGCAACGCGTCATGACGAACATGAGGACTTACGTGGTGAAAAATATCCGCGAAAGTTTATACCTCAAAATCACCAACCTACACGTTGGCTATTTTCACGATCAACGTAAGGGCGATATCATGTCGAGCTTATCGAATGATGTGAACGAAATAGAAAGTTCGGTGGTAAGTTCAGTGCAAGTTATCTTCCGCGAGCCTTTAATGATTGTAGGGTACATTATATTACTCTTCACCATGTCGGTGCAATTAACCTTGTTTACCTTAATTGTACTTCCTATCTCCGGACTAGTGATCACAAGCATTTCGCGCCGATTAAGAAAAGATGCGAAGCAAGGACAATTATTACTGGGCAATATATTAAGCATCATCGAAGAAACGATTTCTGGAATTAGAATTATCAAAGCTTTTAATGCGCAGAAATATGTAAACAAGAAATTCGACGAACAAAATTCTCAATACCGCGCCATCTTAAAATCGATGTGGAACAAAAGAGAATTGGCTTCTCCCATTTCAGAATTCTTAGGAGTAACGGTGGTAGTATTAGTTATTCTTTACGGCGGACAATTAGTGTTGCAAAACAAATCTGATTTAAATGCATCGGAGTTTATTACGTACATCATTTTATACTCACAGATTTTAGTTCCTGCGAAAAATATTTCTTCAGCATTAACCAGTATACAAAGAGGTATTGCTTCGGGAGAACGAATTTTTGCGATACTCGATACACCTGTTAAAATAGAGGAAGACCCTAATGCCATTAGCATTGCAGAGTTCAAAGGAAAAATTTCTTACGAGAATGTTTCCTTCCAATATGCCGAGAAAAAAGTATTAGACAACATTAATTTAGATGTTGAAAAAGGAAAGATGATTGCATTAGTTGGTGCATCAGGTGCAGGTAAATCGACCATGGCCGATTTGCTTCCACGTTTTTATGATGTTACCGAAGGAGTAATTACTATTGATGGTATTGATATTCGTAAAATAAAATTATCAGACTTAAATCACTTGATGGGAATTGTTACGCAAGAATCTATTTTGTTTAACGATACCGTGTTTAAAAATATTTCTTTCGGAAACGAATCGGCTACAGAAGAGCAAGTAATTGAAGCGGCGAAAATTGCCAATGCACACGAGTTCATTGATAAGTTAGAGTTGGGTTACCATACTAATATTGGCGATCGTGGTGCGAAGCTTTCTGGCGGACAACGTCAACGTTTATCTATTGCAAGAGCAGTACTTAAAAACCCACCGATTCTAATTTTAGATGAAGCGACTTCTGCATTAGATACCGAATCAGAACGCTTGGTACAAGAGGCTATTCAAAACTTAATGAAGAATAGAACTTCAGTAGTTATTGCACACAGACTTTCTACCATTCAATATGCCGATCAAATTATCGTAATGCAAGCCGGTAAAATTATCGAACGAGGAACACATACCGAGTTGTTAGCCTTAAACGGCATGTACAGGAAGCTGAGTGAAATGCAAAGTTTTTAGTACAAGAAACTATTATTAGGATATTTCTCCTGATGCAATTCTTTTACTTTATCGTAAATCAATGCTCTAAACTCTTGAATGTTTTCGCTTTTTAATGCGGAGATAAAAATTGCTGGAGTATTTACCTTGTTCATCCAACTTCTTTTATAATCGTCGAAGCTCATGGGTTGATCTTCGTTCGTATAAGCATCTATTTTATTGAACACCATAATCGTTGGTTTGTCCAATGATTCCAAGTCTTTCAGCGTTTCGTTTACCGTGTTAATCTGGTCTTCAAAACTCGGATGCGACATATCCACCACATGCAATAACATGTCAGCTTCTTTTACTTCGGCCAATGTCGATTTAAAACACTCAATTAAATGATGGGGTAATTTGCGGATGAACCCAACCGTATCGGAAAGTAAAAAAGGAACATTTTCAATTACTACTTTTCTAACCGTAGTGTCTAATGTTGCGAACAATTTATTTTCAGCAAACACTTCCGATTTACTCAACATGTTCATGATAGTAGATTTACCAACATTGGTATAACCCACTAAAGCTACACGAATTAAATCGCCACGATTGCGTCGTTGCGTTTCACTTTGCTTATCAATTAATTCTAAGCGATCTTCTAAAATGGAAATCTTATTTAAGATAATACGTCTATCCGTTTCAATCTGACTCTCTCCCGGACCACGCATACCAATACCTCCTTTTTGTCGCTCTAAGTGAGTCCACAATCGGGTTAACCTTGGTAATAAATATCGGCTTTGTGCTAATTCTACTTGGGTTTTCGCTTGAGCGGTTTGAGCTCTACCTGCAAAAATATCGAGAATTAAATTACTTCTGTCGAGTACTAAACACTGAAGTTCGCGCTCTATATTTCGTAATTGTGAAGGAGTAAGCTCGTCATCAAAAACAACAAGATCTATCTCCTCCACTTTTACAAATGCTAAAATATCTTCAAGCTTACCCTTGCCCACATACGTGCGCACATCGGGGCGTTGAAGCTTTTGAGTAAACTGTTTTATAGTGATACCACCAGCCGTCTCCACTAGAAAAGCTAACTCTTCTAAATATTCTTTTTCCTGCTCTTCTGTTTCGTCGGGAGTAATTACACCCACCAACACCACACGTTCTTTTTTCTTAGCAGTATCGTATAATTTTTTTGCCATTAATTATTTTGTTGAATCTACCGCAGTAGAATCTGTTGCTGCCTCTTCGGCATATACTCTTAACGATTTTACATATTCTGCAACTGCAGTTACTTCTTGCTCGTTCAATAAATCTTTAAATGCTGGCATTAGTTTTCTACCATTTCTGATAATCCCCACTAAACCTCTGTTCTCGCACATTGATGCGGTTAAATTAGCTGCACCATTAACTCCTGCTTGTCCATTTTCTCCATGGCATTTCAAACAGTTAACATTATAGATACCTTTACCGTGTGCTAATAAATCATAATTCGCATTGGCTGTATCAGTAATTACATTACCCATACCCGGTTTGCCAATTCCTAATTTTACATCTCTCGTTTCTGATAAACCATAGATGTAAAGAAATAAG
>CAJBVG010000328.1 GCA_903958995.1 uncultured bacterium
AAGGTGGTGTATAAATGGACCTGCGACGCCTACTAACTTAAACTATCATTCTTTTTATACATCAAGTACAACTGCAAGAACGAATAATGAAGGATTAACAACATATAATGTACCTGGAAGTTGCAATACCACCTCTGGTACAACTGGAAGTAATATTGCAGAAATTGAAGGTATTATTACTCCAAGTGCAAACGGAACCGTAATTGCTCGTTTCGCTTCAGAAATAGCAAATTCAGCAATTACTGCCAAAGCAAATCTATCCTATGTACAATGGGAAGTTTTAAAATAACATTCATGAAAAAGCTCTTACTTATACTCTTCATTTCCTCATTATTTTCAACTGCCTTTTCACAAGGTATATACAATAATGGTGGATATATTGTGACTACCTCTGGTGCTAACATTTATGTTGATGGAGGAACTAGTGGAGGCTATATTTCTGCAGGCACAAGCTATATACAAGGGAATGCTACAAGCACGCTTTCTTTAGAAGGTAATTTTACGAATAATTCATCCACAACTGGATTTATTAATCCCAACAATGTAACCACCGTATTTAATGCCGATGCTCAGAACATTGGAGGATCTGCATCAACTACATTTGGGAATGTAACAGTTTCTGGAACTGGAACAAAAAGAATAGATGTGAGTACTGCTGTAAATGATTTATTTTTAAATGGTCAAGTAGTATTTCTGAATGGATTTACATTAACTATAGACGGAGTAATTTCTGGAGGTGGAAGTATCCTAGGTGGACAAACTTCGAATCTTAACATAACTTCTGCTTCTGCATTAACCACAGGTATTCCATTACAACAGTTAGCGTTAAATAACTTAACGATGAGTCGTAACAACGGCGCAAGTTTATCATCTGCAGTAGAACTTTATGGTACATTAAGCATTTCAAATGGAACCTTAACCACCAATGGTAATTTAACACTAATCTCAAACTCAACACAAACTGCACGAGTGGAATCTATTACAAGTGGAGCAGTTAGTGGAAATGTTATTGTTCAACGTTTTATACCAGGAGGTGCAAACAAACGTAAATGGAGATTATTATCTTCTCCTGTGAATGTTACTGGCTCAATAGCTTTAAGTCAATTTATTGATGACATTCACGTCACAGGAACAGGTGGTGCAGGTGCTGGATTCGATGCCTGTTCAGGATGTACTCCGTCCATTAGAACATATAACGAAGCGACTACGGGTACAGTAAACAACGGTTGGACAAACCCAACGAACATTACCAATACCATTACCACAGGTACAGGTGTAGAAGTGTTTGTACGTGGATCTAGAAGTGTACAAGATCCTTTCTTAAATTGGTCAACACCAGACGATGCAACCATTGATTATATTGGTGCATTAAATACTGGTACCGTGAATAAAGCATTAGATTTTACCAATAATTCACAAACCTTAGCTGATGGATTTAATTTAGTGGGTAACCCTTATGCTTCTCAGATTGACTGGCAAGCAGCGAGTGGTTGGGTTCGTACCAATATGCAAAATTTTGCTTGGGTGTACGATGCCGTTTCTGCTACTTATGGTGTTATTAGTACAACGGGTGTAAAAACAGGAAATCAAAACGTTACTCGTTATTTTCCATCCGGACAAGCATTTTTTGTTAGAGCGACAACAACTGGGGCATCATTACAATTTGGTGAAGCTATTAAAGTTTCTAACTCACCTTTTAATTTCTACCGTGCTGAACAAAGTGCTAACCCTTTAATTGGAATTACTTTATCATACGGTGATAAAAAAGATATGTGCATTATTGAAATTGATGAAAATTCAACTGCCAATGGAAGAGATAATTCTGATGCCATTAAATTTTTCAACGATAAAATAAATTTATATACCATTACAAAAGATGGTGTTCCATTAGCTATTAATTCGATGAATACCCCAGCAAGCATTGATACTGTAGGCTTAGCGGTATGGAATTATGATTCTTCTAATATTCAATTAGGAACACATCATTTACGTTTCGATAGTTTAGCTACATTGGCCTCTAATTTCAATATTTATTTATTAGATAAACACTTGAACTCGGTTACCAATTTAAAAGTACAAAACAATTATAATTACGAGGTTACTGCAGATGCTACAAGTTATGGTAGTAATCGTTTTAAGTTAATATTTGATGCCACTACAGGGATCGAAAATAGCTTAATTAACAATATCATTTCTGTATACCCGAATCCAGCGAACGAGGAATTACACATCAGTGTTTTAAATGCTGATTATTCTAATTCTTCTGCTAAAGTGATTATTAGAAATTTAATAGGACAAACAGTTTTAGAAACAACTTCAGGTTCTCTGAAAAACCTTAACACTATTGATATTACTAGT
>CAJBVG010000329.1 GCA_903958995.1 uncultured bacterium
ACACCACAACCTGCATCAATACTTTGTGTAATAGCATTCGCTGTAAAGGCTGCTCCTGCTGGTTTTACAACGATATCACCTTTTGTATCAAATGTTGTTCTACCACAAGCATCCGTTACTAAACAGGTAATAATCGCATCGGTACTTGCTGTAACATTTGGAGTAAATGAAGTTGTTGTTCCAGTTGAGTTACTAAAAGTTCCTGGTACGTTAGAAGTCCATTTATATGAAGCTGCTGGATTGGTACCACCTGTAGAAACCGTTAAACCTGTATAGGTTGTACCTGAGTACATGATGGTTGGAATATTTGTTAATGTTGCTGTTAAAGCTCCTGCTAATTTATCTTTAATCGCAAAAAACGAGAAGTTAAAAAACATTCGTTGTGCTGCAATTTGTGCAGTTGAAGGTGTACCTGAACTTGGAGAATAACTATGTGAACCTTGGTAACAAACATATCCACGTGTAGCATCATCAAATCCTCTACCGTATAAATTGTTTGATGCTGGTCCAGCAGACAAACTTGGAATACCTACTTGATTAGGCGCTTTGGTAATGAAGGTTACTCCAGCATTCCAAGCACTACCTATAGATGGCATATAGATACTTTCTGCACCGCCGGTTTGCGCTGCATCAGAGGTACCAATGTATTGTGCCATTGGTGCCGATGGATTGTGTTGTGTTAATGGAATAGTTACTTTGGTGTGACTAGCATAATTAACTAAACCATTAGTAGAAAGGAAGTTCATTTTAAGACGTTGCGAAACACCGTTAATTACAGTATCCTTAAATAAACCTTCCATAATAGACACGGCGTTACAACCTGCCCATATCGCACCTTTATTCGTTTTGTTCCAGAAATATAAATTATTGTGTGAGTTCCATTTTGGTGCCGCATGTGGCATCACGTAAATATCATCGCAACTGTTAAGTGCAGATGGTCCTTTAAAAATATATGATGATGATGGGATTCCTGCATAAGTTAAATAAGCAACTGCTACACGACCGTTTGTAGCGTCCATTACCCATTTTGGTGCAAACTTCATGGTGTATGAAACCTCTAAAGCTAAATCAGAAACCAATGAATCAATTAAAACACCTTGGCTCTTCCAAGTGTTAATCACTTTATTTACTGCAGTAGTTCTAAACCCTTCTGGAATGATAAAAGGCCCACCTCTAAAGTTTTTACCATTATGTGTAAAATCAATACCATCTTTAACTTTTGTTGGATTGATTACACAACTTACTGGAGTCTGATAGTTTTTCAACAAATCGTAAATCAAACCGTATGGCTTCAAAGAGTTAGCCACTGAAGGCGTAACTGCTCCCATATCAATAATGATAGAACCCTTTTTGAAGGTTTGTACATCGGCAAATGTAGTCGAAAACGAGAAAACGAAAAGAGATGTGATCGAGAGAATCGTTGAAATGAGGCGCTTAGAACTGTAGAAAATATGCATTCGGTCTTTTATTTTATAATATTTTTTATTCTTGATGTAGATATCTTATTCTTATAGAAACTATTAAGATTATTTAGCTTGTAAATTTTTTATTCAATAAATGCTGCGAAGGGAGCCAAATTATTGCCTCTAAGTTCATGATTTATAAAACACTACTCAATTCAATAAGTGCATTGCAATGAAAATGCCAAAAGAATATTTTATGAATCTATATGATTATTATAGTTGCAAAAAGACTTTAATATTCTGACAAACAAACGATTAATATTAATTAAGAAACTAAGTATTTAGCATAACAAAACACTATATTTCCCAGAATAGGAAAAAGCACAGCCAAATAGAGAAAGAATAGGCTTGTTTAGAATTAATATAAATTAAATAATAGTAAATAACCACTTAAAGTAGTAAGGTAATTGTGACCTCCAAAAGGCTTCGTTATGCTGCCCAGCCGGAATGACACTATCGATAATATTGGATTTAGACTGGGAACGTAGTAAATCTGCGATAGCATTCATATTATCAGTGTATTTCTTTCCCTCTAACTCACCAGCTATCATATATACATTTCCATGCCAACCAGTAGTATTCTCTTTAATTTCCTTTTCAAGATCGTTTACATTGGTCCAGAATGCAGGCGAAAATACCCCAGCAGAGCCAAAAACACCTGGATATCTCATAATACCATATAAAGAGATTAATCCTCCCATAGAACTGCCGCAAATAGCTGTATGCTTTGAATTAGATATTGTTCGGTAATGTTGGTCGATATAGGGCTTTAAATCGCAAACCAAACTCTCTAAATATTGCGAACCTGTACCTTTTACATCCCATACATTAACCTCATCCGGTTTTACCTTAAAATCATAAGGACTGTATTCCGAAAGCCTATCTTTCCCTCCATTATCAATACCGACAATTATAACTGAAAATTTTAATTGAGGACCAAGCGTATCTAAACATTCGTCAACACCCCATTCTCCAAAAGTACCAGTCAACTCATCAAATAAATTTTGGCCGTCGTGCATGTAAATTACTGGATATTTCTTTTTCGAAGTTTCATATCCATCTGGTAAATAAATCCAAACTCTTCTGGTTTTACCAAGCTTACTTAATAGAAAATCATTCGATAGTATTTTAACATTTGGGGTTGCAGTACTTTTTCTGATAATATTCGAAAAATTATCTTTCCAGTTTTCAATGGTAATAAATAGTGTAGTATCTGACTTTACATCAGCTAATCGAATGACGCGATTGCCTCGATCTTTCCCTTCATTAGTAGATTCAACAGAATCCCATGTGCCTCTTGTTATTTTAAATTGAATTAATTCAACATTGGTATTAGTTAAACTAAATGTAAATTTCCCTTGTTCGTTTTTTAGAAATTGAAATTCAGTTGATGATGGATTCCATCCATTCAAATTAGAAGCAAAAAAATAATTAGTTTGAGCTTTCTCCTCACTCGGAAAACTTAATTGAAGAGTAATTTTATGTTGAGAAAAACAAATAGTTGAAATGAAAATAAATGCAATAAATAATTTTATCCTTTTCATCTTTTTAATGTTTTAAATCAATTAACACATTAACATATTAATTCATGGCAACCAACTTGCCATTTTCAAGAATTGGTATAACCGAACAAATATTCTGTTTCAAACAAAACTGAATATCATCTTCAATATTAAGTTCTTTTAAGCGTTGGCTATGTGATGATTTATATAAGTATTCACGAAGATTATCCTTGGCAAGCATATACATATCTTCTGCAGCGATAGCAGCATCACAATGGTGAGTAAATTTATACTTCAAATTAGAAACTACTGCTCCTGCAAATAAGGTGTCTTCTAAATTGAATTTATTTTTCCATCCAGAGCACAGCAATAACACATCAGCAGTTTGACTACTGATCCAATCACATACAGCCTCTAAGTTCAAGAAAGATCCTACAATTATTTGATCGGCAGATAGTGCCTGTTGAATAGCATGTGTCCCATTCGTAGTAGTTAATACAATTTTTTGCCCAACTACTTTCTCTTTCGTATAACTAAATGGAGAATTGCCGAAATCAAATCCGTCAACTACTTCTCCATTTCTCTCAGCTGCTAATAAATATCCCTTACCTTCATAACTCTTACACTCTTCAACACTCGCTACAGGAATGATTTCTAAAGCGCCGTTTTCAAATCCATAACAAATTGAAGAAGTTGCACGAAAAATATCGATCACCACAACTATTCGACCTTTTACAGTATAGTGGGGAATTAACGATGGACTTAAACAAACTTCAATCTCTCTACTCATC
Source organism: uncultured bacterium (assembly GCA_903958995.1). GTDB lineage: Bacteria > Bacteroidota > Bacteroidia > Sphingobacteriales > Sphingobacteriaceae > CAJBVG01. Next base: position 3,757 of record CAJBVG010000329.1, read on the forward strand.
TTATCCTTTGTAAAATGGATATTTCACCACTTTCGCTTTTATTTTTTGATCTCTAATTAAAATATATACATCCGAATTTTCTTTCGCAAATGCTACATCAATATAACCCATACCAATTGCTTTTTGAAGCGATGGTGATTGAGTACCTGAAGTAACAATTCCAATTTCATTTCCTTGCTCATCTACAATTTTATAATCGTGACGAGGTATACCACGATCTATCATTTCAAATCCAACAAGCTTGCGTTTTACTCCAGCTTCTTTTTGAGCCAACAGATTTTTAGAATTAGTGAACTCTTTACTGAATTTTGTTATCCAACCCAAACCTGCTTCAATTGGCGATGTAGTATCATTAATATCATTACCATATAAACAAAATCCCATTTCTAAACGCAATGTATCTCTAGCTCCTAAACCAATTGGCTTAATATCAAATTCAGCACCTGCTTCGAAAATAGCATTCCAAATAATTTCTGCTTTTTCATTTTCGAAATAAATTTCAAATCCTCCAGCACCAGTATAACCTGTAGCAGAAACTAAAACATTTTCAACACCTGCAAAAACACCTTTTTGAAATGAATAATATTCCATATCAGAAAGATTTATATCTGTTAATTTTTGTAATGTTGATGCTGCATTAGGACCTTGCACAGCTAACAAAGAAGTTTTTTCAGAAATGTTATGCATCTCTACTCCTTTAGTATTGTATTTAGAAATCCAATTCCAATCTTTATCAATGTTCGAAGCATTCACTACTAACATATAGGATTTATCATCCATACGGTAAACCAATAAATCGTCAACAATACCACCATCTACGTTTGGCAAACAAGAATATTGAACTTTACCATCTACTAATTTCGACGCATCATTAGAACATACTCGTTGAATAAGGTCTAAGGCATTTTCGCCTTTCAAGATAAACTCACCCATGTGTGAAACATCGAATACGCCAACAGCTTTACGAACTGCTTCGTGTTCAACATTAATACCGGCATATTGAACCGGCATATTATAACCTGCAAATGGAACCATTTTAGCCCCCAATTGAGTGTGTATTGCTGTTAGTGCTGTATTTTTCATATTGTTAGTAAAGGTGCAAAAGTACAAAAATATCTGTAGTTTTTTGGCGCTATATGTTTAGACTAAACTGACTTGGTAATAAGGTAAAGCTCATTCGGTGATGTGGTGTTGCTCCGTATTCTGCAATGGCATCACGGTGCTCTTTGGTAGGGTAGCCTTTATTTTTCAGCCACTTATACATCGGATATTCTTGATGCAATCTCTCCATGTATTCATCACGATAAGTTTTCGCTAGGATAGAAGCTGCAGCAATTGACATGAACTTTGCATCGCCTTTTATAATACAGTGATGTGGAATCTCTGGGTAAACCTTAAACCGATTACCATCAATTAGTAATAACTCTGGCTTCATCTCTAATTGATCAATCGCTTTATGCATAGCAAGAAATGACGCATTTAGAATATTGATTTCATCAATTTCAGCAGCCGTACATATCCCAACTGCAAAAGCAATCGCCTCTTTTTCAATTATTTCACGTAAATAAAATCGATTTTTCTCCGATATCTGCTTCGAATCATTCAACATTTCATGTTGGAAGGTTTTTGGCAAAATAACCGCTGCAGCAAACACTGGGCCTGCTAAACATCCCCTGCCAGCTTCATCGCAGCCCGCTTCTACTAATTTATTTTGATAAGTAATCTGTAACATATTCCGGCTTCAAATTTAAAATTTATCTTTGTCAATTAACTATTTCTAATATGTCGAACGAATTTAAGTACAGAGAACTCCTTTATAATGATTATTTCAATAGCCAATCTGGACGAACATTCCATTTAGATATTGAGAAAAAATTAAGTACCGATAGTAATATCCTATCGAGAGAAATTCTTCCCCTAATTCCTTCCGATAAGAATAGTGCCCTATTGGATATGGGTTGTGGGTTCGGTTCGTTAATCTATACCTTAAAGAAAAAAGGGTATACCAATCTAAAGGGAATAGATTTAAGTGAAGGCCAAGTTAAAGTAGCTCATGAGTTAGGTTTAACAGAAATTGAATTGCAAGATTTACTCCCTTACTTAAAGAATAACAAAAATACATTCGATGTTATTACTGGGATTGATATTATTGAACATTTCAGCAAAGATGAATTAGTTGAAGTTCTTACTTGCGTTAAGGATGCTTTGAAACCTAATGGAACTGCCATCTTCAGGACACCAAATTTAGATGCACCATTTGCAACTTTATTTTCGAACGGCGATTTTACACACGAAAATTATATCAACTACTCATCAGCAAATCAATTGATGCTTTCAATGGGATTTAAAAATATTCAAGTGTTAAATTCCATAATGGAAACACAAGGATTTTTAAAAGAGCTATTCAGAAAATTAACTTGGGCTGTTATGAAAACGTTTATCAAACTTTTGATTTTCTCTACCGCTCGAACTACCAATGCTATGGTATTTAGTCCGAACTTAATTATTAAAGTAACTAAGCCTTAATTAAGAATCTCTTTAATTTTTGTTTCTACTTCCAGTTCGGAAATTAAATCCATGCAGGTATTTTCCGGACGAACACAATTCACTTGATCGCAAGGATTGCAGTCTAATACATGATGTATATATGTTGCGTTTACACCCCATGGGTAAAATGTAGCTGGCACTCCAGGGCCATATAAACCTATGCTTGGGCACTGACTAGCAGTTGCGATATGAAGTGGCCCACTTTCATTTCCAATAAATAATTTTGCTTTTGATGTTAAGGTAGCGAACTCACTTAACGTAAATTGACCAGCAACATTTAACGTATTAAAAGGAATTAATTCGCGAATTTTATCTATCGATTCTACATCATTTACATCACCTGCAAAAACAATATCATATTGATAGTTCTCTTTCAAATACTTTGCAATATTCGCAAAGCGTTGTGGACTCCATTTGCGAAGTGGTCTTCTTGCTTCACAATGCAAAATTGCAAATTTCAATAATTTGTTCTCCGCGATAAAATCATTAATCGCTGCGGTATCATGATCATTGTGGTAAATTTTTAATTTTATTTCAGCAGGAAATTTATCAAGTAATGGCTCTATGATTTCAAGGTTGGTCATCACTTCATGTTTCTGTCCACCATTGAATTTATTTTTCAAACGTACACTTGCTCTATCTACACGATAATATGGTTGATGAGTAATTGCATACCAATTCGATTCGAACGTCCCTCTCAAATCTACTATCAAATCATAAAGCAATTCTAATTCAGACTTACTTGTAACAATTTTTGTAATGTTTGGATCGAAATGTACTAATGGATAGATAAATGATTTGCACCAAAGTGTTATTTCGGCATTAGGATATTCCTTTTTTAACAGCTCAAAAACGTGCAGAGTATTAACCATATCTCCAATTTCGTCGAGCTTTATGATTAGAATTTTATGGTACTCTTTCCCTTTAGGATCTTTCCTTTTATTTATCCATTTAGAACAAACTACACTGCTGGCATAAATAAAATCTTCCTTCTTCATTTAAAATAAACCTTTGGAAATGTATAATTACAAAATTAATTTAATTTATTTGTGTAGAATAGGTCATGCAAAGAAAATTCTTATTAAATCTTCTACTCATCATTTTTATCAATTTATTGATAAAACCTCTATATATTTTTGGAGTAGAGCTGCATGTTCAAAATCTACTAGGCTCAAATAGCTATGGTTTATATTACTCCTTGTTTAACTTAAGTTTTATCCTAAGCATCATCGTAGACCCAGGCATTACCAACTACAACAACAGGCATATCGCTCAAAATGAGCACCTTTTAACCACATCATTCTCTAAAATAACCACTACGAAAATTTGGTTGTCAGGTATCTATATAGTAGCCATTACCCTTTATGCCTTAGCTATTGGTTTTAATGGATATGAATGGCAATTGTGTGGACTGTTGGTGTTAGGCCAAATATTCAATTCATTTACTCTCTACAATCGCTCCAATTTAGCAGGGCTTCATTATTTTAAAACCGACACGTTTATCTCTATTCTTGATAAACTCATCATGATCGGAATTTGTGCACCTATCCTATTTTTCAATGTGTTTACAGCGCATTTTGATATTCGAATGTTCATCTTATTCCAAACCATTTCATTTGGAGGATCAGCTCTGATTTCATTCTATTTTGTAAAGAAACACACTGCCGGATTTAACTTTAGTGTTAATGGTTCGGAGTTTAAGGAAATATTAAAAAACAGTTACCCATACGCTATTCTAGCAAGCTTAATGCTTATTTATACGAAATCTGACACCGTATTAATTAAAGAATTACACCCTAACGGTAATGAAGAAGTGGGGATATATGCTGCCGCTTATCGTTTAATTGATGCTTTAAATATGATAGCGGTGCTATTCTCGGGATTGCTTTACCCTATTTTTTCTAGAATGATAAAAGAAAAGCAAGCACTCGCTGAACTAGTAAAAACGGCATTCTCCATTTTAGTTTTACCCGCTATAGTTTTTGCACTATTTGCTTCAATGAATGCAAACCCTATCATGTTATTTCTTTGCAAAAACCATGCATTAGAATCAGCGGAAGTGTTTAGAATCATCATATTTACTTTCATTTTCATTTGTGTAGGCTACGTATACGGCACTTTACTCACTGCTAACGGGAACATAAAATTGCTTAATAAAATAGCCCTAATTGGTGTTTGTATTAACTTACTATTGAACATTATTTTCATTCCAAAATATGGAGCTCTTGCATCTGCATACATTGCAGTTTTAACTTATGGGTTTGTAACTACTTGTCAGCTAGTATTTTCATTCAAAACCTTTCAGTTCAAATTGAAACTCATCAACTTTGTTCAAATCATAATATCGAGCATTTGCATTGCTTTTCTTTATTATTTTATTGATAGAATCGACATCAATTGGGCATGGAAATTTAGCTTAGGAATAGGAATATCGATACTAATATTATGGTTTAGTCGTTTATTGCCTTTCAGAGAGCTAACCTTATTGATTAAAGAGGATAAATTAGTTTAAATATTAATTTTACCTTTGCGAAAAAACAACCTAACATAAATGCACAGCGAAAACGAATCTAATTACTCATTTAACGTATTTTACTTTGTTAAATTAGTGTGGAAATCGAAAGTGAAAATATTGATTGCTAGTATCTTAGCAGGGATTTTAACTTTCGTATTTACCGGTCCAAAATTCATTACCCCATTATACAAAGCGAATGTGATTTTCTATCCCACTTCAAATGTGAACTTATCATCGTCTATCCTAACGGAACCCGGAACACAAGGATTTGGTATTTTAGAATTTGGTAATGATGAAGATGGTGAGCAATTATTGCAGATTCTTAAATCTGATGAAATGCGCAATAATGTAATAATGCATTTCAATTTAGCTAGCCATTATGGTATGGATACTACTCAAAAGGTTTCAATGTTAGGCATGCGAAATCTCCTCAATAACAATATTGAAATCAAACAAACAGAATTTAAAGCAATTGAAATTATTGTTTTTGATAGTAAGCCAGAATTAGCAGCAGAAATGGCCAATTACATTGCTAATTATGCCGATGATCAGAAAAACGCAATTCAAAAGTCGAAATCTAAAAAAGCGTTAGAAATTGTTTCTTCAGAATATGCTCGTCAAGTAAAAACAATGGACTCTATCGGTGCCATATTAATGCATTTGCGTAATCTTGGTATCTATGACTACTTTGGGCAATCAAGTGATATTAACGAAGCATTAACTAACAATACAGTTCGTTTAGATCAAGAAGAAGCTCAATTAAAAGTTTACGAGAAGTTTAAGGATAAATTGCCAGATACATTATTGATTAAGAGTAGAGCTAGAGTAGAAGGATATCGTGCGGCTATCAAGTCACTTAAGCCATCAATGGAACAAGTTCGAATTAATGGAGGTGACTACATAAATCCTGTCAATAATCTTGAAGTAGAACGTAGAAAAACAATGAGTTTGAAATCGAGATACGAAACAGCTAGAATAGAAGCAGAAAACGCTTTGCCACAAAAATTTGTTATTAATGCTGCCGATGTACCTGAGATTGCTTCTACACCAAGAAGAGGTTTAAGTGCTGCAATTGTTGCACTATCTACTTTAATCTTCGCGATTCTAATTGTATTTTTTATAGATGCATATCCTAGCATAAGAAGCAAATTGTCTTGAATAAATTAAAAAGCATCGGAAGGAACGAATATCTTTTCTTTTTCACTGCCATATTGATATTCATCTTTGCGAATATCGTAGGGTATTGGAAAGG
>CAJBVG010000330.1 GCA_903958995.1 uncultured bacterium
AAAAGTAAATCCGTTTGCTAATGTAAATGCAAGCTGCGAAATTGGATTAGCACCCGCTTCAGCAATATGATAACCACTAATACTTACCGAATAAAAATTACGAATGTTCTGATCAATAAAATATTGCTGAACATCGCCCATTACTTTTAAACTGAACTCTGTACTAAAAATACAAGTGTTTTGTGCTTGGTCTTCTTTTAAAATATCTGCTTGCACAGTACCACGTACTTGTGATAACGTTTGCACTTTTATTTTATCATACACATCTTTAGGTAATACCTGGTCTCCTGTTACACCTAATAACATTAAACCTAATCCATCATTACCTTCGGGTAATTCTCCATTGTATTTAGGACGCGCAACGCCTTTTGCTTTGTAAATTGAGTTTATTTTACCTTCGACTTCTTTCTCTAATCCGTTTGCCTTAATGTAAAGTTCACACTGTTGATCAATCGCTGCATTCATAAAGAAAGCTGCAATAATTGCTGCAGGACCATTAATGGTCATACTTACAGAAGTTGTTGGAGATGCCAAATTAAATCCACTATACAATTTTTTCGCATCGTCTAAACAACAAACACTTACTCCACTATTACCAACTTTACCATAAATATCTGGACGGTGATCTGGATCTTGTCCGTAAAGTGTTACACTATCAAAAGCTGTACTTAAACGTGCAGCAGGTAATCCTTTACTTACATAATGAAAACGTTTGTTTGTTCTTTCAGGTCCACCCTCTCCAGCAAACATACGTGTTGGATCTTCACCCTCACGTTTGAAAGGATAAATACCAGCAGTGTAAGGAAAATCTCCAGGGAAATTTTCTTGCAAGTTCCATCTTAAAATATCTCCCCAAGCTTTAAAGCGAGGCACAGAAATTTTTGGAATTTGTGAATGAGATAAACTTTCGTAATGTGTTTTAATTTTTATTTCCTTATCACGAACTTTAAAAATAAAATATTCGTTTGTGTAATTTTCTTTACGTGCAGACCAAGTATCAATTACTTTTTTGTTGTGACCGTCCAAGTCTAATTCAACTTGTGCGTACTCTTCTTCTAACAACTTCACCAATCTATCTTTGTCAGCCATCTTGCTTTCTTTGATAGCGGCAATTGTATTCTTAATGCTGTATAATTTCTCTGCTATTTCAGCTTGTTGTTCAGCCTTTCTATCATAGCTTCTGTTGTTTTCAGAAATCTCACTTAAGTATCGTGTGCGTGCAGGCGGGATGATGAAAATTTTCTCACTCATCTCATCTGTAATTGCAAAACCTGATTTTAAATTAACTCCTGTTTTCTCAACTAACTTATCCATCACCGCTTTGTACAAGCTATTCATACCTGGGTCGTTAAACTGAGAAGCAATTGTACCGTAAACTGGCAATTGCTCATCTGGTGTTTCCCACAAATTATGATTGCGTTTGTATTGTTTCTTTACATCTCTAATTGCATCTAATGCACCGCGCTTATCAAATTTATTAAGTGCAATAATATCTGCAAACTCAATCATGTCGATTTTTTCTAACTGCGTGGCAGCTCCGTACTCTGGAGTCATTACATACAAGCTCATGTTACTGTGCTCAGTAATTTCTGTATCACTTTGTCCAATACCTGCAGTTTCTAAAATAATCATATCAAAATTAGATGCCTTCAAAATATCAATTGCATCTTGAACATGTTTTGATAAAGCTAAATTACTTTGACGAGTAGCCATCGAACGCATAAAAACTCTATCGTTACGAATGGAGTTCATACGTATACGATCTCCTAACAATGCC
>CAJBVG010000331.1 GCA_903958995.1 uncultured bacterium
TCGTGTTCGTCGAAGCGTCCTCGCTTCGACATATAAAAATGTAAAAATTGTCGAAGCGTGGACGCTTCGACGAACAATGCTATCCGATACCCAGATTAAGAAAGTACTGGTTGAATTAAATAAGGAAGAATATCCTTTTCGAAACTGATAAAGTTTTTGCGAACGTCGCTTACGGTTACAGAGGTGAACGCGAAAGAAAAAGTAATGGCCTTGCAGGCCTTCATTAGGTAGGTAATTTTTTCTAATGGAACATCCTTAAAATCTGGTAAACTAATAAATGTGTTGACCAGTAATATTTCTAATTCATTCGATAAGTTTTTCAGGAAGTCCTGTGAATTCACACTTTCGCGGATAAAATCCCAACCAATAAACTCTGAACAAATGGTATAAGAAACTCTACTTGTTTTTAAAATCAATAATTTTAATTTTTCTTCTTTTGAAATATTAGGATGGAGTTTGGTGACTAAATCTTTTAATGATAAGGCCAAATGATCCATTAAAATTTCGTGAAGAATAATTTCTTTACTTTCAAAGTATTTGTAAATAGTTGCTTTGGCGACGCGTGATTTTTTCGCAATTTCGTTTACACTAGTTTTGTGGTATCCGAATTTACGAAATAGCTCTTTGGAAGCTTCTTTGATCGATAATTGAATTTTATCTGCGTCCATCAGTTGTAAATATACAAATATCTATTTATTAAGTTCGTTTGATATAATCTTAATGAAGCATTCGCAGGTCCTTTGATAGGAGCCCCATCAAGCAATTGAAAGCGCGAACCGCAGCAATAGCAACCTACTGTAGATATCGTAGAGTCGATACTCACATAAGCACACGTATCTGTTGATTGATAAGAGCAAGTACGCTCTATTGCTGAATATTCATTTAAGCCTCTTCTGTACACAATAATACCTCGATTTCCTCCAATAATCGTCATGGACCCACCAACTGAATTTAATTGGAAATTAGCAGGGTCATCTAAATCGAGTCGCAAATTTACGGGCACGTTCGGTACGGTACTTTCCTTTTCTTTCGAGCAAGAAAATAGTAGAACTGAACAAAGCATTATGTAGACAAATTTTCTCAAATTAATTCAGAGTTGAATTGTGATAACAAACGAACATCATTCTCGAAAAACATACGAATATCTTTAATCTTAAACTTGTTCATGGCTAAGCGTTCGATACCTACGCCAAACGCAAAACCTGAATATTCATTCGGGTCGATGCCACAATTTTGCAATACATTCGGATCAACCATTCCACATCCTAAAATTTCTACCCATCCAGAATATTTACAAATATTACATCCTTTTCCACCACAGTTTTTGCATTGAATATCCATTTCTGCAGAGGGTTCGGTAAATGGGAAATACGAAGGACGGAAACGTACTTCAGTACCTACACCAAATAATTCTTGCACAAAATAATACAAGGTTTGTTTTAAGTCAGCAAATGAAACATCTTTATCTACATACAAACCTTCTACTTGATGGAAGATACAATGTGAACGTGCAGAGATGGCTTCATTACGAAATACTCTTCCCGGCATAATGGCACGGAAGGGTGGTTTATTATTTTCCATTAAACGAATTTGCACCGAAGAAGTATGTGTTCTTAATGCTAAATCATCCTCTGGTTTATTTGGATCTTTACGAACGAAAAACGTGTCTTGCATATCTCTCGCTGGATGCTCCATCGGGAAATTCAACGAACTGAAATTATGCCAATCGTCTTCAATTTCTGGTCCGTTTGCAATGGTAAATCCCATACGTTGGAAAATATCCGAAATCTCTTTCAATACCAATGAAACGGGGTGACGAGAGCCAGTGCTGTAGGCTTCACCCGGTAATGTATAGTCAATGTCTTGAGAAGTACTAACTTCTGTTTCTTCGAGTTTTTCTTTGAAAGAATTGAACGCATTTTCGGCAATGGTTTTAAACTCATTCATCACCTTCCCGAATACTTTTTTCTCTTCAGGAGGCATTGCTTTAAACGCTTCAAATAAATCGTTTACGATTCCTTTTCTACTTAAAAATTTCAAACGAAATTGCTCTAACTCTTCAGCATTTTTCGCTACAAAGTTTTTAATTTCTTCCGTATGTTTTTCTATCTGTTCTTTCATCTCAAAATTATTCTACTATTTCATTAACATATTATCCTATTAACATATTAACTTATTACTTGGAGTTCTTTGCCTACTTTTGTAAACGCAGCAATCGCTTTGTCTAAATGAGCTACATCATGTGCAGCCGACATTTGTACACGAATACGTGCTTTACCTTGTGGTACAACTGGGTAATAAAATCCAATTACATAAATACCTTCTTCCAACATGCGTGCTGCAAAGTCTTGTGAAAGTTTAGCATCGTATAACATTACTGGAACTATAGGGTGAACGCCTGGTTTAATATCGAAACCAGCTGCAGTCATTTTTTCTCTAAAGTACTTCGTATTGCTTTCTAATTTATCTCTTAGTTCCGTTGTTTCACTTAACATATTTAATACTTCAATAGATGCACCAACGATAGAAGGAGCAAGGGTATTAGAGAATAAATATGGACGAGAACGTTGACGAAGTAAATCAATAATTTCTTTTCTTCCGGAAGTAAAACCGCCAGAAGCACCACCTAAAGCTTTTCCAAGAGTTCCTGTAATGATGTCAATTTTACCCATTACATTATGGTGCTCGTGAGTACCTCTACCTGTTTTCCCCATGAATCCAGAGCAGTGACATTCATCAACCATTACAAGTGCATTATATTTTTCTGACAAGGCAACAATTTTGTCTAATTGTGCAACTGTACCATCCATAGAGAATGCACCATCGGTAACAATAATACGGTGACGAAGACCTTGTGTTTCGATAAGCTTCGCTTCTAAATCAGCCATATCATCATGCTTATATCGGTAACGTTGTGCTTTACATAAACGCACACCATCAATAATAGAAGCATGATTTAATTCGTCAGATATTATAGCATCTTGTTCATTAAATAATGGTTCGAAAACTCCACCATTTGCATCAAATGCTGCTGCGTATAGAATAGTATCTTCTGTTCCTAAGAACTCTGAAATTTTTGCTTCTAATTCTTTGTGTATATCTTGTGTTCCGCAAATGAAACGTACTGATGACATTCCGAAACCATGAGAATCGATAGCATCTTTAGCTGCTTGTGTTACTCTAGGGTGAGATGATAAGCCTAAATAATTATTTGCACAAAAGTTTACTACTGATTGTCCGTCGCTTACTTTAATATCAGCACCTTGAGGGGTAATAATGATGCGTTCGCGCTTGAATAATCCAGCCTTTTCAATTTCTGCTAATTCTGCCTCTAAAACGGGCTTTAAAGTGTTGTACATGGTATAAAATGCTTGATTTTAGACTACAAATATAGTATTTAGAATTGAGATGTTAGATATTAGAAACTCACCTATTGCAATATGGCAGGATATGGGTTTCTCAATTCTAAAGTCTCAATTCTATTTGCTAGATTTGTGCCTGCATTAAACGCCGTTTGCAGCGGTATCAATGATTTATGAACTATCAAACTTTACTCTACTATTGCTATTCGAGCATTGAGAATGCCGAGCAATACACCCTAGAACATTTACAATTTTGTAAATCAATTGGCCTAGTTGGTCGAATTATCATTGCCGATGAAGGTTTAAACGGTACCGTATCTGGTACTAAAGAACAATGTAAACAATACATGGACTACGTGCTTAACGACCATCGTTTTGCCCATACGGAGTTTAAAATAGACGATGTAGAAGAACCTTCGTTCATCAAAATGCATGTGCGATACAAGTCAGAAATAGTGTTTTCTGGATTGAGAGATCCACAATACATCGACCCAACAAAAGAAACAGGCGTTCACCTGGAACCCAAAGATTTCATGGAAATGATTGATCGTGATGATGTAATTATTTTAGATGTCCGCTCAAATTATGAGCATAATGTGGGTCGTTTTAAAAATGCGATTACGCTAGATATCGACAACTTTCGCGATTTTCCCTCAAAAATTAATGAGCTTGCTCAATACAAAGACAAAAAAATATTGACCTATTGTACTGGTGGTATTAAATGCGAGAAAGCGAGTGCTTTGTTGTTGAAAGAAGGTTTCCCAGAAGTATATCAGTTGCATGGTGGTATTATAAAATATGGGAAAGAAGCTGGTGGTAAGGACTTTGATGGGAAATGTTATGTTTTTGACAATCGATTAATGGTTGATGTAAATTCAGTGAACCCAATAGTGGTATCTAAATGTTACAACTGCGGTAGCGAAACTACAAAAATGATTAATTGTGCTAACCCCGAATGTAATGAGCACATAACCCAATGTGATAACTGTGGTGAGAAGATGGAAGGCTGCTGTTCAGAGATTTGTATGGAACATCCTCGCAAAAGAGTGTATGATGGAACAGGGTATTATGTGAAAGTTCCTCAACCAATAATTTTAAAATAACAAATGCCAATGTCTGTTGTTAACATCTAGTTAATTTATCAATCGTATATTTATCAAATGAAAATAGGAATAGTTTGTTATCCTACCTTCGGTGGTAGTGGTGTAGTAGCTACAGAATTAGGGAAGTGTTTGGCTGATCATGGTCATCAAGTGCATTTTATTACCTATAGTCAGCCTGCGCGACTAGATTTTTTTTCAGAGAATTTATTTTATCACGAAGTATCTGTTTCAAAATATCCTTTGTTTGATTACCCACCTTATGAGTTAGCTTTAGCTAGTCGTTTAGTAGATGTAGTGCAATACGAAGAACTAGATATACTTCATGTTCACTATGCAATTCCACATGCTTCTGCTGCTTACATGGCAAAGCAAATATTAGCTACTCAAGGCATACATATTCCTGTGGTAACTACTTTACATGGTACCGATATTACTCTTGTTGGTAAAGATAGAACCTATAAACCAGTAGTCGCATTCTCTATTAACCAGTCGGATGGAGTAACAGCTGTATCGGAAAATTTAAAAGCTGATACACTTTCCTTTTTTGATATTACAAATGAAATTCGTGTGATTCCAAATTTTATTGATTTAAATAGATTTAACCATAAATCAAAGAATCATTTTAAAATGGCCATCGCACCCAATGACGAAAAAATTATCGTGCATACATCAAACTTTAGAAAAGTAAAACGTGTTGCCGATGTGGTGAGAATATTTGCAAAAATATTAGAAAAAATTCCTGCAAAATTATTACTAGCAGGTGATGGTCCGGAACGTGTTGAAGTAGAGCAATTGTGTAGAGAATTAAACTTGAAAGATGATGTTCGTTTCTTAGGGAAATTAGATGCGGTTGAAGAAATATTATCGGTTTCCGACTTATTTATATTACCATCAGAAACAGAAAGTTTTGGTTTGGCAGCGCTAGAAGCTATGGCTTGTAAGCTTCCTGTCATTTCTTCTAATGCAGGTGGTATCCCTGAATTAAATATTGATGGAGTAACTGGATATTTAGATGAAGTAGGTGATATTGATGGAATGGCAGCACATGCTATCCATATTTTAGAAGATGAAAATAGATTGAAACAATTTAAAGAGAATGCTTTAGAACACGCAAAGAAATTCGACATAAAAAGTATAATGCCGATTTATGAACGATATTATGAAGAAGTGATTCTAAAATTCAATAATTCTATTGCTCGCTAAATCTAGTGTCTCTTAAAAAAGTATCATCTGTTAATGCTTTTAAGAACGCTAACAAATTGCTTTTTTCTTCCACACTTAATTGCACTCCACCTACAAGTGCTGTATCTACAGTGCTTCCGCCAGCTATAACACTAGTATAATGGTTCAATGCACTTTCTAAAGTACTCGCTCTACCATCATGAAAGTATGGACTACTTTTTTCTACGTTTCTAAGCGTTGGAGTTTTAAATTTATAAGAATCTTGTGCTTGAAGTGTAACATTAAAACGTCCCTTATCGCTTAATCGTGTGATTCCGTTATTGTGGAAATTTTGATCAGTAAATAATGGAGCAGTATGGCAACGGTTGCAATGTTGCATGAAAATACTCATTCCTGCAACTTCACTAGTATTCATTGCACTAACATCTCCTGCAATGTATTTGTCGTATTTAGAGTTGTTACTAATCAACATCGACATGAATTGTGATAAGGCATGCATCATTCTAGTACTCGTAATGGAGTCGCTACCAAAAGCACTTTTAAATAACGGTGGATACTTCGCATCATTACGTAATTTAACTAATACATGTGGTACTTGTTCTCCCATTTCTATTGGGTTTTGTATGGGTCCGAATGGGAATAAATCCATATCGAAAACACCACCATCCCAGAAGAAAAATTGCGACCATGCTAAGTTTTGAATTACTGGTGAGTTACGTGTTCCTAGTTGATCGTTTATACCATGACTAACTGGATGATCGAATTGTGCAAAGGCATAGGTTTGTTGGTGACAAGTACCACAAGATATAGAACCATCTAGTGATAATTGCGGATCGTAAAATAATTTTCTTCCTAATTCGAATCCGGCTTGTGTTACCGGGTTGTATTGAAAACGATAAATGGGCTCAGGGAAATTTGCAGGTTTTTCAAATCCTTTAAAGGTAGTATCTACTGGTGTTGTAGTGGTATCGTCTTTCTTGCAGGAAGAAAGAATAGATAAAATGAAAATAGAAAATAGTAATCTTTTCATATGTATTTTATTATTAATTAATCAGAGACTTTCTCAAATCTCAATTCTGAATACTATTAATAGTGAACATTGTACTATAATTATCTGCTATATTCTTCGAATAGGTAGTTAACATTACCGTTGGGTATTGTTCGAAGTCAACAGGATTTTCACCCGAAAGCACTTGCAATGCATTAGCTTTTATAAATACTTTTGCTTTTGTTGCTTGTGTTGCAATTAAGGTTGAAGGAAAATCAAGGTTTACAATTTTAATGTTATTTATTGTTGGGGTATTCATTCCTCCAAAACCTCCAATATGATATACATAAGGAATAGCAGGGTTGGGGTCACCTTTCGATTGTGGTTTATGGCATTCTAGTTTCATGAAGATGTAACCTTGATTCCATGTCCAGTACATATCTGAAGCAAAGCCGCCGATATCTAACATTCCTGTGCGAAAATCTAATGGCATTGTGTTTCTTAAACTATCCACACCAATCATAAATCGGATACCAGCGTATTCCCCTTCATTTACCCAATTTAAATTGGCAATTAATGAACTCGGATCTTTTTCTTTTACCAAGAAATATGAACTGTCTTGTAATACCGGAACATACGTTCCGTCCTTCATTTTCAATTCGATATTACTGATAAAGTAGTTGAATTTAGCAACGGTAAATGCTTGCTCAAATAAATTCACATATTCTGTAGAGTCGAGTAATAAATCTTTATCACCCACAACATTATCAAAGACCAATTGAACGGTAGCTAACTTGCCAATAGGTTGTATGGCTTGTGGATCATCTTTACAAGAACTAAATCCTAATGCGATGATACTATAGAATATGATGTATTGTATTTTCATTTTATTTTTTTACTCCAAAGAAATTTGACATCCAAGAATCTGCAAATGCTAGCAATCCATTGTTATTCCAGTCGTTTACGGTAAGTGCTAAATTATTAATTACTAAGGTATTTTGTTGTATGATTCCTTCTTCTATTGCATTTTCGAATGTAGTTCTATTAAGCGTAATTAATTTATTGTGTTCATCGATATAAGTAAACAACATTCTGTTGAACAATTCGATATTAAATTGTTTCTCTAAATCTTCTAAGAAATGCACCGACTTATCAATAGAGCAACCGCTTGCTGGATTCAGGTGTTCATCAACACCGAGTATTAAAATTTTATTTTCAATTACTCTGAAAAATGAACGCAGTTCTTTATTGTGGGCTGTCCATTGTGTGCAAAAGGAATGTAATTCATTTTCAAATGCAGAAATTTGATGCTCGTTTATTGCAGGTGAAATGGTATAAAACCAAAGTTTTGACGTTGGATGATAATCATTTATTTGCCATTCGTTTATCATGATAATCCGTTTGCTTTCGCAGTAATTTCTGCTATGTCTAATACTTGTACTGTGTTTTCTTTTTCGAAGTGTTTCACCCCATCACTTAACATCGTCATGCAAAATGGACATGATGAAGCGATGATATCAGGGTTAACCGATAATGCTTCTTCAACACGTTCCACATTGATGTCCTTTGTACCATTTTCTGGTTCTTTAAACATTTGCGCTCCTCCAGCACCACAACATAAACCATTCGATTTACAACGCTTCAACTCCACAAGTTCTGAATCCAATTGTGCTAGTACTTCACGAGGTGCTTCGTACACTCCATTTGCTCTTCCTAAGTAACAAGGGTCGTGGTAGGTAATGCGTTTACCTTTAAACGACTCTCCATTGCTTGCCGCTAGCTTACCTTGATTAATTAAATCTTGGATGAGTTCAGTGTGATGAATAACTTCGTAATGCCCACCCAATTCTGGGTATTCATTTTTTAAGGTGTTAAAACAATGCGGACAAGCCGTTACGATTTTTTTTATTTCGTAAGCGTTTAATACTTCGATATTACTCATCGCTTGCATTTGGAATAGGAATTCATTTCCTGCACGTTTTGCTGGATCGCCAGTACAGCTTTCTTCTGTACCGAGTATAGCATATTTCAAACCAACGTGATTTAAAATCTTCGCAATATCTTTTGTAATTTTCTGAGCACGCTCATCAAAACTACCTGCACATCCTACCCAAAATAAAATATCGGGTTGTTCACCTTTGGCCATCATTTCGGCCATTGTTGGTACTTTAAAATCCATACTTTTATAAATTCTAAATTCTAAATTTTAAATTCTAAATTGTAAAGTTTGAGTTTTATTTTGTTTTTATAATTCAAAATTCAAAACTCATAATTCATATTTTTTTTTCTATCCTTTGAATACTTGAATCTTCGCATTAGCCATAACAAGCTCTGTGAATTTTCCTTCGTAACGTGTTGCGCGAACAATGTGGTTATCGATCCAATGGTAATTTCCTCCACGAGGTTTACCAAATAGAATACCATGGTAGTTGAATCCATGCTTCGCTAACCAACGCTCGGTAACAGGTCGGTGTTCTTCAGTACGCGATGTAAAGAAGGTAATAATATGTCCTTCTTCAAACCATTTGTTAATCATATCCAATGCACCTTCATAGATGACAGCATCTTCCATACGCTCCGGTTCTTCATTTGGAATATCATCACATATCGTCCCATCAATGTCAATCAAAAAGTTTTTTACTTCTTGCGGTAACTTCGGACTAATATGATTCCCGTTCTCGTCTAATGCTACTTCTAAATTCATCTTTTCGTATTTCGTAACTTGTATTTCGTAATTTCGATAGTTCGCCAATTCGTTAATTCGATTGAGTCCAATTTGCTCTATCACTTGGAGAAAACTTCCAAGGGGCACCATTTGTTTCAATATTTGTTTGCATTGCATTTAAACTGCTTGGTGCAGCCGATTCCTCCATCACTAAATAACGACGCATATCAACAATAATTGATAATGGATCAATGTTTACTGGGCAAGCTTCTGTACATGCATTACAAGAGGTACAAGCCCATAACTCTTCTCTAGAGATATAGTTGTCTAATAAAGCTTTGTCGTCTGTTGCATCCTTCCCATTTTTATCGATGTTCAATCCCACTTCGGTTAATCGGTCTCGAGTATCCATCATTATTTTTCGAGGAGAGAGTAATTTACCTGTTTGGTTCGCCGGACAAACAGAAGTACATCGTCCGCATTCGGTACAAGTGTATGCATCCATTAATTGTTTCCAAGTAAGGTCTTGCACATCTTTCGCACCAAATCGTCCAGGAGCAACACTTGCATCAGGAACAAAACTTGGGTCGAGCATTGCTTTCACTTCGTTAGTCACTGATGTCATATTAGTGAATCTTCCTTTTGCTTCTAAATTTGAGAAGTAAGTATTCGGGAAGGCTAAGAAAATATGGAAGTGCTTAGAGTAAGGTACATAGTTTAAGAATGCTAAAATTCCTAATATATGGAACCACCAGCATGAACGTTCGATGAGTTCTAAGCCATGTGCATCACTCGGTAAAAGGTTTACTAATAAACCTGATATTGGGAAAGCACCGGCTTGTATGTAATGTGAAATATTCAATTGTTGTAATTTGAAGTCGGCAGCATTCATGATTAAGAAAGCCGACATCAATAAAATTTCTGTGATTAGAATATAGTTCGCATCAGACTTAGGCCAAGCAGTCATTTCAGTACCTGAGAAGCGTTTTAGCTTCACGATGTTTCTTCTTGCAAAGAAGATTACACAGGCTAACCAAACCCCTAAGGCAAGGAATTCGAATGAGCCAATAAGGAAATTATATAATCCGCCTAATAGGGGAGCAAATACACGATGAGTGCCAAAAGCACCGTCGATAATAATCTCTAGCACCTCTAGATTGATGATGATAAAGCCTGCATAGATCAGAAAATGGAAAATAAATGGAACCGGACGAGCAGCCATTTTTGTTTGTCCGAAGGCCACTTTTACCATGGTCATCCATCGTTCTGATGAACGATCGGAACGGTCGATGTCTCTGCCTAATAGAATGTTGCGACGAATTTTGCCAGCATTTTTAGAGAACCAGTACACGGCAAACGCCGTAAGGGCAATGAATAAAATTTGTAATACCATATCTTCTTACACTTCCTGCGAATTTAAGCTTTTATCGCTTTATTTATAATTACGCTCGTGTTTTTTATCAATATAGACTGATTTTAAATGCTTTCCGGAAAATTTCAAAAAAGATTTTTTAAAATGCAGAAAGATGCTACATTTGCAGACCCAAAAGGGTGATATAGCTCAGCTGGTAGAGCAAAGGACTGAAAATCCTTGTGTCCTTGGTTCGAATCCGAGTATCACCACCAAAGCCTTCTAGTTTACTAGGAGGCTTTTTTTATTGTATGAGTATCGGGTATCGAGTATTAAGTATTTTGTCAAGTAGTCAATTTGTCAAGAAGTCAAGGCTTAATTTCCCATATAGAAAACAAGTACTCCTCCCTTCATAATCTCCTCGTGTTTCAATATAAATCCCTCAAGTAGTTTTCCATTGAGCATCATCTTTTTCACATAAACATTTTTATCGCTTTGGTTTTTTACTTCGATGCTAAATGTTTTTCCGTTTTCTAAGTTGATTGTTGCACTTTTTACTAAAGGACTACCAATCACATAATCTGTAGATCCTGGAGCAACAGGGTAGAAGCCCATTGCACTAAAAATATACCAAGCACTCATTTGTCCGCAATCATCATTTCCTCCTAAGCCATCAGCACCTGTATGATACATTTTGGAGATGATGTTTCTTACATTTTTTTGTGTTTTTTTAGGCTGATTGGCATAGTTAAATAAATAGGCAACATGATGCGAAGGTTCATTGCCATGCACGTAGTTCCCTATAATTCCATCTCTAGAAATATCTTCCGTTTCTGCAAAATATTTATCAGGCAATTCCATTGTAAACAAGGAATCTAAATGTTGTGCAAATGCTTTTTCACCACCCATCATTTTTATTAATGTTTTAGGTTGATGTGGGACATACAAACTGTAATTCCAAGAGTTCGCTTCTATATAACCTGCTTGATTTGTACTCAACACATCAAACTCTTTTTTAAAGGTTCCATCATTTAATCGTGGACGCATAAACCCAATTGAAGCATCATATACATTCTTGTAATTTTCCGATCTAGCAATAAACTCTTCATAAATTTCTTTACGATTTATTTTTTTAGCGATTTGTGCAATACACCAGTCATCGTATGCATATTCAAGGGTTTTAGAAACAGATGCTCCACTTTTATCTTCGGGTACAAACCCTTTGTCGATGTAGTATCCTAGTCCGTCGTAGTTGCGATTTCGCGCTGTAGTTACACAGGCATCAAGCGCGGCATTCACATCAAACTTTGCATTCCCTTTCATTATTACATCAGCAATAACCGACACACTATGATAGCCTATCATGCACCAATTTTCATTCGCATAATGTGACCATACAGGTAACATGTGTTCCGCACTTTGAGAGTAATGAGCCAACATAGAACTCCCCATGTCGCTATTTCTAGTGGGTTGTGTAATGTTGAATAAAGGATGCAATGCTCGGTAGGTATCCCATAAAGAGAAGGTGGTGTAGTTAGTAAAATTGGTAGCGGTATGAATATTTTGATCGAGGCCTTTGTATTTTCCATCAACATCATTGTATATCGTCGGACTTAAACACGTATGATAAATGGAAGTGTAAAA
>CAJBVG010000332.1 GCA_903958995.1 uncultured bacterium
AAATCCTCATAATTAGTATCCACATCAACAGCGATCATCGATGTACGAGGGATCATTATTTTTTTAACTGTTCTGTCATTAAAATCGAAAACGTTTTTTATTAACTCATGTTCTGATGAATCAATTGCTCCTGATTCTTTTCCTTGATCTAATAATAATTGTAATTCTTCTGAGGTATGAACTTCATGACCATGTATTGGCGAGATGCCAATTTTTTTCAACAAGAAATTAGACAATCCATTTAAGACCCAAATAAATGGACGGAATACTATGTAAAAAACATTTAATGCTATAGCCACGGCAAACGTAGTGGTTACAGGCCTTTGAATCGCGATTGATTTAGGAGCAAGCTCGCCAAATACAATATGTAATACAGTAATTAAAGCAAATGCAGTAGGCAATGCGATTTGATGCGCAAGCTCTGGAGTAATAGTTAATCCGAATATGGAAATGATGCTAAGAATAATTTTAGTAACCACTGATTCGCCAATCCAACCTAGGCCTAAAGAGGCTAAGGTAATTCCTAGTTGTGTTGCAGAAAGATAGGCGTCTAAATTATTAAGAATGTTCTTTGCAATTTTTGCAGTTTGATTTCCATTTTTTGCTTTTAACTCCACTTGAGATGCTCGAACTTTAACGATAGCAAATTCTGCTGCTACGAAAAATCCGTTTAGTAGTACTAAAAAAAGTGTAATTAAAATATCGAAAAACATGGTTACTATTTGTTTTCTTCCGCTTTACTACGACGGTGTTCTTTAATGTAAGTTAATACTACTGGTATCATACTTACAATAATAATAGTAATAACAATATATTCTAAATTATGCTGTAAAGAAGGAAATGCTCTGCCTAAAAAGTATCCAGATAATACCATCGAAACTACCCAAGCAATACTTCCAACAATATTATAAAGTACGAATTTCTTAAAATCAAGATTTACTACTCCAGCCATAATTGGAACGAACGTTCTGATGATTGGAATGAAACGACCTAATACAATGGCAGTGCCACCATATCGGTGATAGAAAGCTTCGGCAGTTCTCACGTGTTTCTTTTTGAAGAAGAATGAATCTTCTCTACGAAATAATACTGGACCAGTTTTCTTTCCAAAATAATAACCTACAAAGTTTCCTAATATCCCTGCAATTATTAATGTGAAAACTAATGTGAAAATACTTACATCGAATATAGGAGTACCGCACATTAATCCTGCAATGAACAATAAAGAATCACCTGGTAAGAAGAAACCAAAGAATAAGCCTGTTTCAGCAAATACAATGAACAATAGCAGTGCTAATCCGCCATAGTGAATAATGCTTTGCGGGTTAAGCAAAGTCTTGACAAGCTCGAGGGTGTTTTCCATAAGTCAAGCAAATTAAGGAAATTATAATAAACCTGACAATATTCCTGGTAACAATCCGAATAGCAAGGTTGCAATAGCTGCAATCCATAATACTAATTTGTATGAAAAGCCATATTCGATTTTTTCGTCTGAACTAGGGCTTTTCATGTACATCGCTATAATTACACGGAAGTAATACCAAAAGGCAACTACCGCGTTTAAAATAGCCAAGCCAACTAACCAATAGAACCCTTGGTTAATGGCAATTGTGAATATGAAAAACTTACCAAAAAATCCTGCTGTTAATGGAATACCTGCTAAAGAACACATCGAAATAGTTAATGCTAGAGCAGATTTAGGATTGTTTTTTGCTAATCCGTTAAAAGCGTCGAAGCTTTCTGAATTTTTCAATGCTTTAACTTTAATTAAAATAGCAAAAGCAGAAACTGATGCGATTGAATACGCAACAGCATAATAAAATATTGCGTTACCCGAATCTGGCCCTAAAGCTAAAATCGCGATAAGCATATATCCAGCATGTGAAATACTTGAGTAAGCCAACATGCGTTTGAAAGTGTCTTGATATAAGGCAATAACATTACCTACAATAATAGTAATGGCTGCTAAAGCCCAAAGTGTTGGAGTAAAGATGTGTATCACACCAGCAAAAGCAACAATGAACATACGAATGAACGCAGCGAAACTTGCTGTTTTCACAACCGACGACATGTATGAGGTAACTAATGATGGAGCACCATCATAAACATCTGGCGCCCAGAAATGGAATGGTGCTGCCGAAACTTTAAAGCTCATTCCAACAATCATAAACAATATACCAGCAACAAATAATGCAGCAGCTTGTCCGCCACTCTCCATTACTAATGTGCTTATCGTTTCTAAGTTGAATGATCCGGTGAATCCGTAAACCAATGCAATACCGAAAAGTAAAAAGCCAGTCGCAAATGAACCCATTAAGAAATATTTTAATGCCGCTTCGTTAGATGCTAAATCTTTTTTACGAATTCCTGCCATGATGTACATGCTAATCGACATAATTTCAATACCGATAAACAACATAGAGAAGTTGTTGTAAGACACCATACATAATACTCCCACTAATGAGAATAGAATTAATGCTACATACTCGGCAACGTTGCTGCTAATTTTTTCAAAATAACCTGGCGAAAGCAACAATATTAAAATGGTTGTCGCTATAGTTAAAATGGAAAATAAAATCGCAAAATTATCAACAAACAACATGTTGTTGAAATAATAGATGTTAGTATTCCAAGCCAAAGCATAAGAGGTAATTGCAGCTAACAAAGCTGCTACTGCCAATGGAACAATTGCTTTGTCCAGTTTATATAAACCTAAAAACAAAATAACAATTGCGATTAATGATATAATAATAATTCCAGTCATGCTGAATATTTAACTAATGATAAATTTATTTTACTGCCAACTTCACATTTACAAAATTGATCAATTCTGAAACTGACGATTCTGATATTTTCAATAAGAAGTTTGGATACACACCGATAATAATAATAACTAGCACTGAAACGAATAATACTACTCGCTCAGTTCCTTTAATGTCGGTAAAGCTTGCCGTTAAAGCATTTGCTTCGCCTAACATTACATTTTGATACATACGCAACATATACACAGCACCAAGTATAATGGTTGATCCCGCTAATACTGCTGCCCATGTACTGTATTGATAAATCCCCATCAATAATAAAAACTCACCAACAAATCCGTTCGTTAATGGAAGTGCTACTGCACCCATCATTACTACTACAAAACAAATTGCTAATACAGGAGCCTTTAAAACGATACCACCTAAACTTGGAATATCTCTAGTGCCTGTACGCTCTTCAATAATTTGTATGATGAAGAATAATGCAACAACACTTAATCCGTGATTTAACATTTGTATCATCGCTCCTTGAAGTGATTGCATATTCCAAATAAAAACACCTGCAGCAATTAAGCCAACGTGTGCTATTGATGAGTATGCAATTAATCTTTTCATATCTGATTGACGAATCGCAATAATAGATGCGTATATAATTCCAATGATGGATAATGATATAGCTAATGTTCCCCAAGTTTGAACTCCTAATGGTACAATTGGAATCATCCAACGAATTACTCCGTAGATACCCATTTTTAACATGATACCTGATAACAACATCGTTCCTTGTGATGGTGCTTCAGTATAGGTATCGGGTTGCCAAGTATGGAATGGGAAGATTGGCATCTTAATAGCAAAGGCTAAAAAGAATGTCCAGAATAAATACGATTGTTGTTGTGCAGATAATGTTAAATTGTAAAATGCTCCAATATCAAACGTTTTATATCCTTGAGTTTGTAGGTACAAATAAATAATACCAGCAAGCATAAATAAACTTCCGAAAATAGTGTACAAGAAAAATTTCAATGTTACTTTAATTCTATTCTCACCGCCCCATATTGCTGATACAAAGTAAATCGGAATTAATGCTGCTTCCCAAGCTACGTAAAACAAAAATGCGTCTAAAGAAACAAACACTCCAATTAATCCTGCTTGCATAAATAACATTAATGCATAAAATGCATTTTCGTTATTAAGTTTTTTGTTGAATGCTGTTAATACAATTAATGGATATAAGAATGTAGTTAATAAAACCATTAACATACTTATGCCATCAATACCAATTTTAAAATGAATACCTAAAGCTGGAACCCAACTTTGATCAAATAAAAATTGTGTGCTAGCATTCGACACATATTGTGTGTATGCATAAATTGCTACCCCTAATTCAGCAAGAGTAAAAAATAATGCGCTTTTTTTCGCGCTCTCTTTAGGGCTGAACCATGTTACAAGTGCTGCAACAATTGGTAAGGTTAATAATATCAGTGTAATCATTATCGATTAGCTCAAAATAAAGTTCAACAACATAATAATTATAATGCCTACTACCATTGAAAATATGTAGAAGCCAGTATTTCCTGTTTGTATAGTTCTTAAATTTTTAGAACCATTCATTGTAATTTTTCCTAGTCCATTTACTACACCATCAATTCCTGATTTATCGATAACACGATAAAAGAAAGTAGATAGCTTATCTAATGGTTTTGTAATTAAGTTCTCATAGAATTCATCGATGTAGAATTTACGATATGATAATCGTTGCATCAATGTCATTTTCGATTCGTCTACAGGTAATAAGTAAACATCTTTCGCAAAACGTTTTTGTGCATAGATATAAACTAATGCAACAACCACTAGTGATACTCCCATGATGCTATATTCCACAACGTGAGATGCTGCTTCGAAAGAAAACCTTCCATTCGTAAACACAAACGATGGCGATAAGAATGATTTTAATGCATGGTGCTCTGAAAACACTTCTGGTAAACCAACGAAACCTGCGATGGTAGAAAATACTGCTAACACAATTAATGGGATCGTCATGCTTTTCGGACTCTCATGTAAATGACTTGCTTGATCATTCGTGCCTCTGAAGTTTCCGTAGAATGTTAAGAACAACATACGGAACATATAGAATGCAGTTAACACCGAAGTTATCGACATCACAATAAACATCGGCATTGAATGATTATATGTAGCTGCTAGAATTTCATCTTTAGAGAAGAAACCTGCAAACGGTGGTACACCAGAAATTGCAAGTGTTCCAATTAATATTGTGATAAAAGTAATTGGTAATTTCTTTTTCAAACCACCCATCGAACGCATGTCTTGTTCACCACTCATTGCGTGAATTACACTACCTGCACCTAAGAATAATAATGCTTTAAAAAACGCATGTGTCATTAAATGAAATACAGCTCCTGTAAAAGAACCTACTCCTAATGCCACAAACATATAACCTAATTGACTAACCGTTGAGTAGGCCAATACTTTTTTAATGTCTGTTTGAGTTAATGCAATTAGTGCTGCCCATACAGCAGTGATCATACCTATCGTTGCAACAATATCCATCGCTATTGGAGCTAATGCATAAATGATACTCGAACGTGCAATCATATATATACCAGCAGTAACCATGGTAGCCGCGTGGATTAATGCAGATACTGGTGTTGGACCAGCCATCGCATCGGGTAACCAAGTATATAATGGCAACTGAGCACTCTTACCCATTGCACCTATAAATAATAAGATAGCAATTGTAGTTAATGTTGGATCGCCAGAAGTGAATTTTGCAGCGCTAGTGAATACTTCGTTGAAGCTTATGCTTCCAAAAGTTTTGAATATTAAAAACAATGCGATTAAAAATCCTAAGTCACCAATACGGTTCATTACGAAGGCTTTTTTAGCTGCATTATTATAAGAGGTATTCTTATACCAGAATCCGATTAATAAGTAAGAGCATAATCCAACTCCTTCCCAACCGATAAACATTATCGCGTAATTTGCTCCTAATACTAATAGTAGCATAAAGAATACGAATAGATTTAAGTAGGCGAAGAATTTTGCAAACCCTTCATCATGCTTCATGTATCCAATTGAATAAACATGTATTAAGAAACCTACTCCGGTAACTACCAATAACATTAATGATGATAAAGGGTCGACCAAAAATGAGAATGATAAATTGAAATTACCTACGTTAATCCAATCGAAAAAAGTAAAGGTGTGAGCACTAACTTCCGAATTTTTTAATTCGAAGAAAATACCCAAGCTGATAATAAATGAAAGAAGCATAGTGCCACTTCCAATGATACCTACCAAGCTTTTAGAAAGGCTTTTATTTCCAATACCATTAATTAGAAATCCAATTAAAGGTAATAAAGGTACTAATGCGATGAGTTGTAACATTTTTATCCTTTTAATCTATTTAAAAAATTAATATCGATTGATCTAGTATTTCTAAAGATCATAACGATAATTGCTAAACCTACGGCAACTTCTGCTGCGGCTACTGCCATTATAAAGAAGACGAATATTTGTCCGGCAGGATCACCTCTAAATGCCGAGAATGCTGCAAGCAATAAGTTTACTGCGTTTAACATTAATTCTATCGACATAAAAACAATGATTGCATTTCTGCGAATCATTACTCCTAATACACCGATAACAAAAAGTACAGAGCTCAAAATAATGTAATTATTAAGAGGAACTGTTTGTATGTTTTGTACGATTGTTTCCATTATTTCGTGTCTCTTTTTGCTAATAATACTGCTCCTACCATTGCTGATAACAACAGAATAGAAATGATTTCAAATGGTAATAAGAAATCTCTAAACAATGTTTTACCAAGTTCTTTCACTAAACCAATATTGTTAGATGCAATACCTGTGATTTGCCCACCATCTGTTTTCTTCAATGCTGCGAAAATAGTAACCAATAATAAGCCGGCAGCAATAACTGCAGCAAATTTCAAGAGTACTGGTTTTTGCGGCTCGGTATCTTTACCTAAATTCAAGAACATCATTGCAAATAATATTAATACCATAATGGCTCCCATGTAAACGATGAAGTTTACAATGGCTAAGAATTGTGCGTTTAATAAAACGTAGTGACACGTGATGGTAAAAAATGTTAGCACCATGTACAATGCACTGTGTATAGGATTTTTAGAAAACACTACCAACAATGCAAATAGCACTGTCATAAAACTTAGTAAATAAAATACGGATTGATTCATGTATGTATTATTTATTACTTAACAATTGGTTCAACTAATTTATCTTTTCCAAAAATAAATTTATCGCGACTATAATCTGCTTTACCGATATTCCCATCTAAGTAAATTGCTTCTTTCGGACAAGCTTCTTCGCAGAATCCGCAGAAGATGCAACGTAACATATTGATCTCGTAAACAGCTGCATATTTTTCTTCGCGATATAAATGCTCTTCACCTACTTTACGTTCAGCTGCAGTCATTGTAATAGCTTCTGCTGGACAAGATAAAGCACATAGTCCACAAGCAGTGCAACGCTCTGCACCATTCTCATCTCTTTTCAAAGAATGTAAACCACGATAATTTTCTGAAAATTCTCTTTGAACTTCAGGATAAAATATTGTTGCCTTCTTAGAAAAGAAGTGACGTATGGTAATTGCTAAACCACCGATAATTGCTGGAAGATACATTCTCTCCCAAAAATTCATTGGCTTATGTTCTATTACTTTTTTGCGCGTCGATAAAGAATCCATTTTTTCTTTCTTATAAATAAACTATCCTTTTAATATAATTACTAAACCAGTAATTACGATATTGATTATTGCTAATGGGAATAAGATGTTCCATCCTAATTTCATTAATTGATCATATCTGAAACGTGGAACTGTCCAACGTACCCAAATAAAGAAGAATATAAACAATAACACTTTTGTAAACATTACGGCAACGCCAATGGCTGCTGCTAAATTAGGATTGCTAATTAAATGCATTCCTGGGTAATTGTATCCACCGAAATATAGAGTTGCTAAAACTGCAGAAGAAACAAATACGTTGATGTATTCTGCAAATAAATAGAAACCTAATTTCATTGAAGAGTATTCTGTATGGTGACCACCAACTAATTCGGTTTCGCACTCTGGTAAATCGAAAGGTGTTCTATTGGTTTCAGCAAAAGAACAGATTAAGAAAATGATAAAACCTAGTGGTTGGTAAAATACATTCCAATGCATTCCTGATTGTTGTTGAGCAATATCTTTTAAACTCAATGAACCAGTTACCATCAAC
>CAJBVG010000333.1 GCA_903958995.1 uncultured bacterium
ATCTCTACTTTTAATGTCGAATTCGAAATCTTTAATGCGCAACATTTGTGTGCTATCTAAATAAATCGGTGTACCTAATGCATACACAACTCCTTTGAATTTCTTTTTGAAGATGCCATTTTTTAATACAGCATTTATATCCAGCATCATTCCTATTTTATCACCATTATTAAAAAAGTTAATGTCATTAATGGTGATGAGTTGATACCCGTTATCAAAACTTAATTGCTTACCTACAAATTCTTTTTTCGCTAAAGCTGTAGCAAATGCATAACTAACATTGGCATTGAAATACAAATTAAAGGCACTATCTGCACGTTGTTGTTGTTGAAGTTTTGGCAAAGGTTTTAACTCTACAGGCTCTGGCTTATACCCAGTAATTACAGCAATATCCGAACGGAAACCTAAATTTACATCAAGCTTTACGCCATCGCTTTTTATACTCGACATGGAAATAAATTCCGGTACAATTTTCAAATACGTTTCATAACGTTCACTCACTGTAATGGGTGTTTGTAATTGATTCCAGAATTGTAATGCAAGCGGTTTAAGTTTGATGTTTTTTGTAACTTCAATATCTAATCTTTTATTAATATCGGTTATTTGATTATTGACTACCGTTTCTATAATACTTCCAATTGGAATTTTAATTGGGCCTAGCTCTAAATAAGGTTGCTCCCTCCACTGAAAACCAGCTTCCGATTTTGTGATGATATCCCAATCCTGGTTTAAGTTTATTTTTGTATTGATAATTACATCGAGTTTGAATGTTGCTTCTTTGCTTTTGTCGATTCCGAAATCTTGATCGAACATGCTGAAAAAATCTTTCTTCAAACGACCTTTTACGTATACTTCGATTGGAGCAATGATAGTAATTTTATCTCCTTTAGCCGTAATCTTAAAATCCGACAATTTGGTAATTCGAAGAATCAAATTATCGTCATTATTATTCTCGAAGGAATTATCGTTGTATATAACCCCCTTAAACTGAGAATTAATAGCATCTTCAAGATCTTCGAGTGCTAAACTAATCGGTAGATTTATGGTAGATAGTGGCCTATTGACCTGTTTTGCGGCCATTTTGGTAGGTAATGGAGCATTAGCCGTTTTAACTTTACAAGAGCTGAACAAGCTCAGCAAGCAAATAGAAAATAGCCCGATTAGGGTGAAGAATCGCGTTTTGTTCATGTTCAAAGGTAACAATTTATAAAAAGCTCTTAATCAATAATTAAAAATTCGTATTTTTATTACTCGTTTCACAAAATAACACTTATGAAAATATATTTACCTTACAAAAAAGTTGCAATTCTTGCTGCTATACTTGCAACTACCTTGCAAGCAAATGCCCAAGAAGAAGGTGTAGCAAGATCACAAGGCGTTGCGGATGCTAAAAAGCAAGT
The DNA here is from genome assembly GCA_903958995.1 of uncultured bacterium. GTDB lineage: Bacteria > Bacteroidota > Bacteroidia > Sphingobacteriales > Sphingobacteriaceae > CAJBVG01. Next base: position 1,401 of record CAJBVG010000333.1, read on the forward strand.
CAACTTTATGACAACTGCTTTGTTGGAAACCTATTACAAAGCCGCACCAAAACCAATTCAATTTATTGGTAATAAACAGGCGAGAACGATTCCAGAAATGGATATCGATCGCACAGGAAAAATTGTAAAGGATGATCCATTTGGAGAAGTAAGTAATGCTTCTAAATCTTCTGCATCAGGTGTTGCATCACCAGGTCCAATTCAAAATTTTAATGCATTAAATGATAATAGTCAATTTATTCCACCAGATGTAAATGGTGCTGTTGGTCCTAACCACATCATGACTACCTTGAACTCTCAAGTTAGAATTCAAGATCGTTCAGGAAATATAATTAGTACTGTTGGCCTAAATGCTTTTTGGTCTCCAGTAGGAGGGATCACATCTTCTTATGACCCGAAAGTATTATATGACCATACCGCAAATCGTTGGATATTTGTTTCCTCTGC
>CAJBVG010000334.1 GCA_903958995.1 uncultured bacterium
AAAAACAGTTATTGGCTATTGGAAGTTAACTTATTAATTAATGCTAAATAATAATATAATAATAACCCAATAACCTAGTAACTTAATACACTTATAATCAAGTAATTTAAAGGAAATAAAATGTCAATTTGCACCAAGTAACTTTCTCAATTCTCAAATCTCAATTCTCAAATCTATTTTGTTACTTTTGCTCTACGTTTACTATACATATGAACACTATAGAAGTTTACAAACCCAAGCACAAAATTCGTTTCGTTACTGCTGCATCACTATTTGATGGGCATGATGCAACCATAAATATCATGAGAAGGATACTTCAGGCCTCAGGTACAGAAGTAATTCACTTAGGTCATAATCGCTCAGTAGAAGAGGTAGTGAATTGTGCCATACAAGAAGATGTACAAGGCATTGCCATGACTTCTTATCAAGGTGGTCACAACGAGTATTTCAAGTACATGTTCGACCTCCTAAAAGAAAAAGGTGCCGGACATATTAAAATATTTGCAGGTGGTGGTGGAGTAATCTTACCTACCGAGATTGAAGATTTACAGAACTATGGTATTGCTCGTATTTATTCGCCTGATGATGGCCGTACCATGGGCTTACAAGGGATGATTAATGATATGATGAAGCAATGTGACTTCCCTACTAAAGTTTCCTTAGATGCTGAGTTAAAAGAAATAGCAGAAAAGAATCCTGCGAAAATCGCACATGCTATCACTGTTGCTGAAAATATTCCAGAAGAAGCTGAACATTTTTTAGCCGAGATTAAGAAAATAATTAGCACTAAGCATATTCCTGTATTAGGTATAACAGGAACTGGTGGTGCTGGTAAGTCTTCTTTAGTCGATGAATTAGTTCGTCGTTATTTAAACGATTTTGAGAATAGAAGTATAGCCATTATATCTGTTGATCCATCAAAACGTAAAACAGGTGGCGCATTGTTAGGCGATAGAATTCGTATGAATTCTATTAATAACCCTAGAGTGTATATGCGTTCTTTGGCAACTCGTCAAGCTAATCTTGCTTTATCAAAATACGTTCAAGAAGCAATTGATATTTGCAAAGCAGCAGCATATGATTTAATCATTGTTGAAACTTCAGGTATTGGTCAGTCAGATACAGAGATTACTGAACATTGCGATGTTTCTTTATACGTAATGACTCCTGAGTTTGGAGCAGCTACACAATTAGAAAAAATCGATATGTTAGATTTTGCTGATTTAGTAGCCATCAATAAATTCGATAAACGTGGCGCATTAGATGCCATTCGTGATGTAAAAAAACAATACCGCAGAAATCATCAAGTGTTCGATGCTAGCGATGATGATATTCCTGTATACGGGACAATGGCTTCACAATTTAATGATCCAGGGATGAACTCTCTGTATTATGCCTTGATGAAAACAATAACCGATAAAACGGGAATTGAATTTTTATCTCACTTGAATTTAATCAAAGGGAATTCTGAAAAAATTTACATCATACCACCCGATCGAACTCGTTATTTAGCAGAAATTGTTGAAGCGAATCAAGATTATAAAGTATGGGTTGGAGAACAAGCTAGTCTTGCTCAAAAAATGTTTCAATTAAAAGGCACCATTGATATCTTAACAAAAGAGAAAAAAGAAGAAGGTGTACAAACACTGAAAGACCTATACAATCACTATGAAGAAATGTTACACCATGAGTGCAGACGTTTACTAAAAGAGTGGCCCGAAACGGTAAAGAAATACGAACAAGATTTCTTTGTTTATACTGTTCGTGATAAAGAGATTAAACAACAATTGTATTACGAATCATTATCAAAACTTCGCATACCGAAAATTTCATTGCCGAAATATGAAGCATGGGGAGATATTTTAAGATGGTTATTAACGGAGAACTTGCCAGGAGAATTCCCTTATGCTGCGGGTGTATTCCCGTTGAAACGCGAAGGTGAAGACCCAACACGTATGTTTGCTGGTGAAGGTGGACCTGAACGTACTAATAAACGTTTCCACTATGTTTCTTTAGGGCAACCCGCACATCGTTTATCAACAGCATTCGACTCGGTAACTTTATACGGAGAAGATCCACATGTTCGTCCGGATATTTATGGAAAAATAGGAAACTCAGGAGTAAGTATTGCGACACTTGATGATGCAAAAAAACTTTATTCTGGTTTCGATTTATGTAATGCGAGCACTTCAGTATCAATGACGATTAACGGTCCGGCACCAATGATGTTAGGCTTCTTTATGAATGCTGCGATTGATCAGCAATGTGAATTCTACATCAAAAAAAATAATTTAGAAGCAGAAGTCAATAAAAAAATAGACGCCATCTATAAACAAAAAGGAATTGCTAGACCAAGTTATCAAGGACAATTACCCGAAGGAAACAATGGCTTAGGCTTAATGTTATTAGGTGTTACAGGAGATCAGGTATTACCAAAAGATATTTACGAACAAATTAAAGCTTATGCGATTTCTACAGTACGTGGAACTGTACAAGCGGATATTTTGAAAGAAGATCAAGCACAAAACACTTGTATTTTCTCTACAGAATTTGCATTAAGAATGATGGGAGATATTCAACAATATTTCATCAATGAAAAAGTTCGTAATTTTTATTCTGTTTCTATTTCTGGATATCACATTGCGGAAGCAGGCGCAAATCCTATATCGCAATTAGCATTTACCTTAAGTAATGGATTTACTTTTGTAGAATACTATTTAAGCAGAGGAATGAGTATAGATGATTTCGCACCGAACTTATCGTTCTTTTTCTCTAATGGTATAGATCCAGAGTATTCAGTAATTGGTAGAGTTTCTAGAAGAATATGGTCGAAAGCCATTAAGTATAAATACAAAGGAAATGATCGATCACAAAAATTGAAGTATCATATCCAAACTTCTGGAAGATCATTACATGCTCAAGAAATCGACTTCAATGATATTCGTACAACTTTGCAAGCATTATATGCAATTTACGATAACTGTAATTCGCTACATACTAATGCATATGATGAAGCGATTACTACTCCAACTGAAGAATCGGTAAGAAGAGCAATGGCGATTCAATTAATCATTAATCGTGAGTTAGGATTGGCGAAAAATGAAAATCCAATTCAAGGAGCCTTTATAATTGAAGAATTAACAGACCTTGTAGAAGAAGCGGTATTAGCTGAATTCAAACGTATATCGGATCGTGGAGGAGTTTTAGGAGCAATGGAAACCATGTACCAACGTGGTAAAATTCAAGAAGAGTCCTTGTATTACGAAACCTTAAAACACAATGGAGAATATCCAATTGTCGGAGTTAATACTTTCTTAAATAAAAAAGGATCACCAACAATTGTACCATCGGAAGTTATTCGAGCAACAGAAGAAGAAAAAGAATATCAAATCACCGCACTTAAAGCATTCCAAGATCGCAATGCTGATCATTCAGAAAATGCATTATTAGCATTACAAAAAGCAGCCGTAGAGAATAGAAATATTTTCGAGCAGTTAATGGAGGTTTCGAAAGTTTGTTCAATTGGACAAATATCGAATGCACTTTATAAGGTGGGTGGGCAATATAGACGTAATATGTAATATGTAATATGTTAATTTGTTAATGGGATAATATGTTAATGGGGTTATAAAATTTACTCCTTTAACACATTAACATATTACCACATTAACATATTAACTATTGCTTTTTCACCCAAGCAAATTCATATTCCAACTCTGGAGTTTTCATACGTTCTGCAATTCGTGTAAGACGATTAGGCAAAGCCACCAAATAATCTCTAGCCTTTTCACCAGCATCATTTAATTCAGTTAAACTTTCAATTTGCCATTCGTTAATTAAATGTTTGATGATGTCGATATAATCTAAAGAAGTATATACACCTAAGCGTTGTGCTGCATTTGAAAAATGATCGAAGGTAGCTTCCATTGTTTTACCAGCTTCTTTTAAAAGATGAGCAGGCATTACAATTTTCTTACGCATCATATCTTCAAAAGCAAGTAGTGCTTCGTTTGGATCTACTTTTAAGATTTGTTTCATGAAATCTTGATAAGCATTTGCATGACGAGCTTCATCAGCAGCAATAACTCCACACATTTTAGCTAACAAGCTATCTCCACTTCTTTTAGAAAGACTTGCCACTCTACGGTGAGAGATATTGGTTGCCATTTCTTGGAAAGAAGTATAGACAAAATTTCTATATGGATCGCGATCTGTTTGAATATCGAACCCATCAGCGATAAGGTATTGAGTAGAGATTTCTAATTGGCGCATGTCTACACGACCAGAGAGATATAGGTATTTATTTAGCAAATCACCATGGCGATTTTCTTCAGAAGTCCAATGACGTAACCATTTCATCCATCCACCTGTTTCTTCTTGGGAAACACCTTCAACGGTAGCTAACCAAGATTCATAAGTAGGTAAAGCTTCTTCGGTAATGGTATCACCAATAAGAACGATCATTAGGTCGTAAGGAATTTCGCGAGCAGATGCTTGCAATTCTTTCACCTGGCTATAAAATTCTGGGCTCGACGAATCGGGCAGAAAGTCGGTAGGTTGCCAAAGATCTTCTACTGGCTTTAAGTAGTTGAACATATTATCAAGCATAAAGCCTTCAATATGCTTCATTACTTCTTTTCGTTTTTCTTCAAAATATTTCACACACAAATATAACTAATAGTATCGAGTATTGAGAATTGAGTATAGAGATGGTAAATGGTAGTTGGTGAATGGTGACTAGTGACTGGTAATCAAATTGTGTCTTGGTGTCTCTGTGATTAGGATTAGGAGTAAGACTGGCATAGGTATATAAAAAAAGCCCCGGCGTATTGCTACTCGGGGCTTGTAATAAAAATTGGCGATGACCTACTCTCCCACCTTTTACGGCAGTACCATCGGCGCTGAGGGGCTTAACTTCTCTGTTCGGAATGGGAAGAGGTGGACACCCTCGC
>CAJBVG010000335.1 GCA_903958995.1 uncultured bacterium
CGACGAACGGACGCTCCGACCAACAAAACATTTTGCCCTATTCGCCGTTATGAGTATGTTTGCAAATCATGAGCAGTAGAAAATCTTACATCATCGCCTTATTTTCGTCTATCTTTCTAGTGAAGGTTGCGCTGTGTGTTGCTACGCTCTGTTTTCAAAGTAATAATGATCAGTTGATGAATTCATTAATCATGCAGGTAGAAATTGAGCATGATGATCATTCTAGCGAAAACACTAAAGAAGTTTTTGCAAAAGAATCTAAATATACAAAGCAAATTATCCTCGATACTTTTAATGCAAAGCATTATGAATCGGGTATTAATCATTTTATAGGTTTCTCAAATCTATATCCAATCAATTCTATTTACAGCGAAATTGTAACTCCCCCTCCGGAAGCGATGTTCGTGTGCTAGTGTGCTAGTTAATCGTGTGCTCGTAACACGTGCCTGACTCGGCGTTTGACGAGGTGCTCGTTTTTTTTAATTTACAACTTACAATTTACAACTTACAATTAATGTCAAAGTATTTCTTATTGAAAAACTTGCAACGTGATATCCCTGCAAGTATCGTAGTATTTTTAGTGGCCTTGCCATTATGTTTAGGTATTGCATTAGCCTCTGGAGCCCCTTTGTTTGCTGGTATTATCACTGGTATATTAGGTGGTATTATCACTGCTTCCATTAGTGGTTCTCAATTATCAGTATCAGGCCCGGCAGCGGGTTTAACGGTTATCGTATTAACTTCCATTGCTACCTTGGGTAGCTTTCCGTTGTTTCTTGCAGCAGTAGTATTGGCTGGTATTTTTCAAATTATTTTGGGACTAGTAAAAGCAGGCACAATAGGAAATTATTTCCCATCATCAGTAATTGAAGGAATGCTTGCAGCCATTGGTGTTATTCTGATTTTAAAACAAATTCCACATGCTGTAGGATATGATAAAGATTACCAAGGAGATTTTGATTTCTTTCAGTTAGATCATGAGAATACAATAAGTTCATTGTTTTCTGCTTTTGAGTTTTTAAACTTCGGAGCAGTAATTATTAGTGTATTGTCTGTTTTGATTTTAATTTTTTGGCCTAAGTTTAAAAAATTATCAGTTGTGCCTTCTGCTTTATTAGTTGTTGTTATTGGTATAATTTTAGGTCAAGTATTTAATGGCACATCGCTTGCGCTTCAAGCAGACCAGCGTGTTCAGATTCCAATTGTACAATCGGCTGCAGAGTTTTTCGGACTATTTGTTTCTCCAGATTTTTCGCAATTGTTTACCAATAAACAAGTCTGGACTGTTGCATTTACCATTGCAGTGGTGGCGAGTTTAGAAACACTGTTGAGCTTAGAAGCAGTAGATAAATTAGATCCAATTAAACGAGTATCTCCAACGAATAGAGAACTCATTGCACAAGGTATCGGAAATACTATTTCGGGATTGCTAGGTGGTTTACCAATGACATCTGTTATTGTTCGTTCATCGGCGAATGTTGGCGCAGGAGCTCGCACAAAAATGAGTAGTATTTTTCATGGATTGTGGTTGTTAGTAGCATTGGTGTTTATTCCAAATGTGATTAATTATATTCCACTTTCGGCCTTAGCAGCCATCTTATTAATGACAGGTTATAAACTTGCAAAACCAAGCTTAATTAAGAAAATGTGGCATTTGGGATGGGATCAATTTATTCCGTTTATGGTAACTGTTTTAGCCGGAGTATTTACCGATTTGCTAATTGGTGTAGGTATCGGAATGGCAGTAGGAGTATTGTATATATTACGTACGAACATGCGTAATCCTTTCTTCTTTAAATTAGATAAAAGTGCGGGGCTTGATAAGGTGTATCGATTAGAACTTGCACAAGAAGTATCCTTTTTAAATAAAGGTGCTGTGCAATATGCTTTTACTCATATACCAGAAAATTCAACAGTAATTATTGATGGAAGTAATGCTCGATACATCGATCATGATGTATTAGAAATTATTCATAATTTCCAAGAGAATGCTTTTACGAAAAACATTAAAGTTAACCTCATAGAAATAAAAGATAAATATGAGATAGCGAAATTCACTATTTAATACTTACAATTTAAAATTTACAATTTAAAATTTATAATGGAGCATAATCATATATTAAACTACAACGACCTTTTAGAAGGCAACCGAAAATGGGTACAGGAAACATTAGATATGGATCCGGAGTATTTCGAAAAATTAGCAAAAGGTCAAACACCTCCAGTACTTTGGATTGGTTGTTCCGATAGTCGAGTGCCTGCAAACCAAGTAACAGGAACTCTTCCAGGCGAAGTGTTTGTGCATCGTAATATTGCAAACGTAGTTAGTCATACCGACTTGAATTTATTAAGTGTAATGGACTTTGCAGTAAACGTATTGAAAGTTCGTTACATCATTGTCGCTGGTCACTATAAATGCGGGGGTGTAGCTGCTGCCTTAACGAGCAAGCAATTTGGAGTAATCGATAATTGGTTGCGACATATAAAAGATGTTTACCGTTTGCACAAAGCAGAGATTGATGCAATTGAAGACAAGCAAGAAAAAGAAAATCGTTTAGTAGAATTAAACGTAGTGGAAGGGGTATTCAATGTTTGTAAAACAACCATCGTTCAAAACGCTTGGGAGTCGGGACAAGAGTTATCTGTACACGGATGGGTGATAGATATTAATACAGGATTAGTGAAAGATCAACACGTATCGGTTTCGGATAATGATTCGATGGATAAGGTGTATCAGATGAATTAGTAGTGGGTATCGGGTATCGAGTATGATTTTATTCGATATCTGTTATTCATTAATGTCTACATATAAAAAAAGCCCTAAGTGTTCATTAGGGCTATAATATTTTTACTCATCCCGATAGCTATCGGGACTTACTACCCAATACTCACTACCCACTACCCCAAAAAAGGATAACGGTAATCCTTCGCAGGGTCGAATGTTTCTTTGATGGTACGTGGAGAAACCCAACGTAATAGGTTAATCATAGAACCTGCTTTGTCGTTTGTTCCAGAACCTCTTGCTCCACCAAATGGTTGTTGACCAACTACAGCTCCAGTACATTTATCGTTGATGTAAAAGTTACCTGCTGCATTTTCTAATTTCTTAGTAGCAAGTGTAATGGCATAACGATCTTGTGCAATGATTGCTCCTGTTAAGGCATAGATCGAAGTAGTATCTACAACGTCTAATGTTTCTTCGAATTTTGCATCATCAAATACATGAACGGTTAATACTGGTCCGAATAATTCTTCGCACATCGTCACGTATTTAGGATCTTTAGCGACTATAACTGTAGGCTCGATGAAGTATCCTTTTGATTTATCATAATTACCGCCTGCAACAATTTCTACTGAAGAATCTTTTTTCGCTGCATCAATATAGGATGCTAATTTATCGAATGATTTCTCATCGATAACCGCATTGATAAAGTTTTCGAAATTCTCAGTACCACCCATTTTAAAGGTCGCCATGTCTTTCTGCATCCTTTCTTTAATAGCAGGCCATAATTTAGCCGACACATACACTCTAGAAGCAGCTGAACATTTTTGTCCTTGATATTCGAAAGCACCACGCATAATAGCAACACTCGCTACATCAACATCTGCTGATTCGTGTACTACAATAAAATCTTTACCACCTGTTTCCCCAACAATAC
>CAJBVG010000336.1 GCA_903958995.1 uncultured bacterium
AAGTTATATAATGGAATAAATAGTGATGTTCATTTCATTGCTTGGACAACAACTCCATGGACTTTGCCATCTAATACGGCATTGGCTGTAGGTAAAGAAATTGAATATGTTCTTGTTCAAAGTTTTAATCAATATACTTTTGAACCTATATATGTAATTCTAGCGAAAGATTTATGTGGAAAATATTTTTCAGATAAAAATGCTGAGTTAACGATTGAAGATTATAAATCTGGAGATAAAAATATTCCTTATAAAATCTTAAATTCATTTAAAGGAAAAGATCTAGCAGGAATTCAGTACGAACAATTATTGCCTTATGCACAGCCAGAAGAAGGTGATGCATTTAAAGTAATTATTGGAGATTTTGTAACTACAGAAGATGGTACAGGTATAGTACACATTGCGCCGAGTTTTGGAGCAGACGATTTTCGTGTTGCGAAACAAAATGGTATTGGCTCTTTAACCTTAGTGGACAAGCGTGGAAAGTTCTTGGAGTCTGTTACTGATTTTGCAAATGAATTTGTAAAGGAAGATTATTTATCGGCTGAAGAAAAAGAAGTTGAACGAACTAAGCAAGGACGCGATAAATATTTATCGGTTGATGAACGAATTTCAATTAAGTTAAAAACCGAAAACAAAGCATTTAAAGTAGAAAAATACGAGCATACCTATCCCCATTGTTGGAGGACAGATAAGCCAGTATTATACTACCCACTAGACTCATGGTTTATTAAAACTACCGCGTTAAAAGAACGTATGGTAGAGTTGAATAAAACGATTAATTGGAAACCAGAATCTACCGGAACAGGAAGATTTGGTAATTGGTTGGAGAACTTAGTTGATTGGAATTTATCACGTTCTAGGTATTGGGGTACACCACTACCAATATGGAGAACAGAAGATGAATTGGAGGAACGTTGTATTGGTACTGTAACCGAATTAAAAGAAGCATTAAAAGAGGCTGTAGTTTCAGATGCACTAAATGCAGATGAAAAAATAAAATTACAAGACATCATTAAACAATACGATAATAATACATACGATTTGCATCGCCCTTATGTTGATGATATTATTTTAGTTTCCAAAAGTGGAAAGAAAATGATTCGCGAAACGGATTTGATAGACGTATGGTTTGATTCGGGAGCAATGCCTTACGCGCAATGGGGATTAGACATGCAGAAACTAGCAGCTGGCGATCCACAACCATTTGCGAGTGGTTGGAATGGTGCTTATCCTGCAGATTTTATTGCTGAAGGTGTTGATCAAACAAGAGGATGGTTCTTTACTCTTCATGCAATAGGCGTTTTATTATTTGATTCTATAGCTTATAAAAATGTAGTATCTAATGGTTTAGTATTAGACAAGAGTGGTAATAAAATGTCGAAGCGTTTAGGCAATGCAGTAGATCCATTTGAAACCATTGAAAAGTTTGGTTCAGACGCCACACGTTGGTACATGATTAGCAACGCTGCTCCATGGGAAAATCTAAAATTCGATTTAGAAGGTCTACAAGAAGTACAGCGCAAGTTTTTCGGCACACTTTACAATACCTATGCATTCTTTGCATTATATGCTAATATCGATCAATTTGAAATCGACGAACAAAATTTAATTCCAGTGAGTAATCGTCCGGAGTTAGACCGTTGGATTATTTCGAGTTTACATGCCTTAATAAAAGATGTAGAAGAGGCATATGAAAATTATGAACCACATAGAGCAGCAAGATATATTCAATCTTTTGTAGATGAAAACTTATCGAATTGGTATGTTCGTTTAGCTCGTCGACGTTTTTGGAGAGGTGAAATGACAGACGATAAAAAGTCTGCATACGAAACACTATTCGAATGTTTGACCGTATGTTCTAAATTGATGAGTCCTATTGCACCATTCTTTTCTGATTGGATGTACAAGAACTTAACGGATGGGATTCGTGCAAAATCAATTCAATTCAACACATCATTAAAAGAAGAGTCGATACATTTAAGTACTTGGGCAAACTCAGACGAATCATTAATTGAGGTTGGATTAAATGAGAGTATGAAACTTGCACAAGACATTTCTTCAATGATACTGTCTCTTCGTAAAAAGGTAAATATTAATGTTCGTCAGCCTTTACAAAAAGTATTAATCCCAATACTTGATGATCAATTTGAAGCTAAGGTTGAGCGAGTAAAAAGTTTAATTTTATCTGAAACCAACATAAAGGAATTAACTTATTTAAAGGACACCGAAGGTTTTATTAAGAAAAAAATCAAGCCTAACTTCAAATTATTAGGAGCAAAAGTAGGCAAGGACATGAAAGAAGTTGCCGCTGAAATTGCCACATTTAATCAAGAAAATATTCTTTTACTGGAAAAAGAGGGACAAATCACGTTGAAAACAGGAGGATATGAATTGTTAATCGACGAAGTGGAAATTATAGCAGATGATATTCCGGGTTGGTTAGTAAATGTAATGGGAAGTTTAACCGTAGCACTCGATGTTAATATTAGCGAGGAGCTCCGATTAGAAGGAATTGCACGTGAATTTGTGAATAGAATACAGAATCTAAGAAAAGATAAGGGATTTGAGGTTACTGATCGCATAAATGTGGTGGTGGCTGAAAATGAATTTATTAAAGAGGCAATAAATCATAATTTAAACTATATTTGCGCCGAAATTTTGGCGAACAATTTAGAGTTCGCATCAACATTAACAACTAAGGAAAGGGTAGAAATAAATGAAAAAGAAATCTACATCAGCATCGAAAAAGCCAGCTAAAGCTGCTAAAAAAGCAGTTAAAGTGGTTAAATCGAGCGGTTCAGCTAAAAAGGCAGTAACAAAGAAGGCAGTTGCTAAGGCAGCTCCTGCAAAAAAGGCTGTAGCTAAAAAAGTAGTAAAGAAAGCAGCACCTGCAAAAAAAGTAGTAGCGAAAGCAACTCCTAAAAAAGCAGCTGTAAAAGCAGTTACTAAGAAAATAGCCCCTAAAAAGGTAGCTCCTAAAAAGGTGGCAGCGAAAGTAGCCCCCAAAAAGGTTGCTCCTAAAAAGGTAGTAGCTAAGGCAGCTCCTAAAAAAGCAGCACCTGCAAAAAAAGTAACTAAAAAAGCAGCACCTGCTAAAAAGGTAGTAGCGAAAGTTGCTCCTAAGAAAGTTGTTGCTAAAGTTGCACCTAAGAAAGCAGCACCTGCAAAAAAGGCAGTAGCGAAAGTTGCACCTAAGAAAGTTGTTGCTAAGGCAGCACCTAAGAAAGCTGTGCCAGCGAAAAAGGT
>CAJBVG010000337.1 GCA_903958995.1 uncultured bacterium
AATGGATTAACTTCTGCTCGACATGATGTATTTAATAAATCTTTAGCCAATAAATTCCCAGAATGCTTCGACCCTTCTGTACCAAGTGATTTGGTATTCTCTGGTTCAAAAAACTTAACCGACCCTATTAAAATTAACGATAATTTAAGTGTAACCGCAGGTAAACTAGTGCTCTCACCTACTCGTACATATGCCCCAATCTTAAACGCATTTTTTCAAAATGGGAAGCAAAACATAAATGGGATTGTGCATTGCAGTGGTGGTGCTCAAACTAAGGTTTTACACTTCGTAAATAACGTTCATATCATTAAAGATAATTTGTTCCCTATCCCACCATTATTCCAAATGATCAAAGAAGAATCAAATACAAGCTGGGAAGAGATGTATAAGGTGTTTAACATGGGACACAGAATGGAAGTATATACCAATGCTGAACGCGCTCAAGAATTAATAGAGATTTCGAAATCTTATGGAGTTGATGCACAAATCATCGGTAGAGTGGAGAAATGTGAAGGGAAAAAGGTAAGTATTATTACTAATACTAGTACACTTTCATATTCTAACCATTAAATTACTAAAATCGGTAACTATTATTGGTAGATTAGCGTTAGAGAATTTACAACAACTCTAACGACAAATGATTTTAAAGCCTAAGAAATTTTCTTTTCAGATTCGCTTTTATATCGTACTAGCTTTAGTAATGGTACATCTGTTGTTTTCATTAAATCCAAATGATAATTCGATACATAATGGCAAATTACGCAATATTGAAACTTACCAGGATTTAGAAAATCAATCTGTATTCAATTTCTCTATTTTCTCTGACAACCACGGCAATTCTCCTTCGAGCAATATTAATATGGCGAAGGCGAACTATCATATGCGTAAAACCAATGACATCTGTGTATTGGGTGTTGGCGACCATATGATGAAAAATGGAACTAACGACTTTTTATATTACGTAAACAACGATAGTTTTTGGAAAGAGCATTTCTACCCTACCATTTCTGATGGGGAAAATATATTTTACGGCGCTTCGCAAGCCGATTGGGGTGCAGGGCGACTATTCATAGACGGTTGTGGATTAAAAAACCGCGAAAATATTACCTATAGTCCAGAAGGTGCCGATTACTATGCTATTATTGAAGCTCCGCAACATTACCGTATTCACTTTATTTCATTACACTTCCCAGATGAACCAGAAGATACTAAGGTAGCATTCAGAGAGAGTTCTAAAAATTTCTTAAGGGAATCATTATTTAAAATCAATAAAACAGATCACGATATAGTAGTATTAGCAGCACATAGCCATTTTGGATATTGGCTTAATGAACTTCGTCCGGAGTTATACAGACAAGTTATGACTAAAGCTGATATTGTTGTAGGTGCAAGTACTCACTATTATGAAAAATTTGCTCCAGAAGGTTATGAGGTTAATGGTCCAATAATAGTAAATGCAGGTTCATTAGTAAGCCCACGATTTGGATCACACCCTGGATTTGTACAAGTACATTTATTAGAACAACACAGAGGTATTTTTATTAATTATGTTGATGTAAGTAAGCCAACTAATACTTTAGGCTCCTCGCCTTTTGCTCACTTCAGAACTTTTGCTGGGAAGATATACGATGTGTATTACCAGAACCCTATTCTTTAATTCTAAATTGTAAATTTTAAATTGTAAATTAAATTGTAAATTCTAAACTAATCTAAAATCAATATAGAATTTACAATTTAAAATTTACAACTATTTAACAAGTGTCATTTCATTTACCAAATTCGTTGCACCAGCATATTTATCCATAATAAATAATACGTAACGAATATCGCAAACGATTGTACGCTTAAATGCTTTGTCGAATACTAAGTCACCAGTCATTGCTTCCCAGTTACCATCATAAGCAACACCGATAATCTCACCGTTTCCATTGATTACAGGACTTCCTGAGTTACCACCAGTAATATCATTATCAGTTAAAAATGCTACAGGCAATTCACCTTTATCATTTGTATACGGACCGAAATCTTTTTTCTTCAATAATGAAACTAACTTTTCTGGAATATCAAACTCATCATTTTTAGGAATATATTTTTCTAACATACCACGAGATGTTGTGTAGTAGTTATATACGATTGCATCTTTCGCGGTATACCCTGCTACTTTACCATAAGTAATACGCATGGTAGAATTTGCATCTGGATAAACAAGTTTATTAGGATTCATTTCTAACATACCTGCGATGTATAACTTTTTCTCTTTCGCTAATGATGCTTGTAATTTCATAACTGCCGGTGCAAATGTTGCACGGTAATCATTCATTTTATTCACATATTGAATTAAAGGATCACTATCAATTTTCTTTAATGATGGAGCTGCTAAAAACGCATTCATTTTTTCTTTCGAAGTGATGAATGATTTTTTGAATAAATCTGCTGCAAATTTCGCAAACGATTCTTCAGTTGTTTTTCCTTTATATTTCTTAACGATTTCAGCTAAAATAGCAGGTTGGTCTGATTGAGGAATGTCTGTATAATAGATTGATAATAATGCTGCCATAACTTTCTCATCATTAGCAGGCACATAATCTTTATACGTTGCATCTAAATCAGCTTTCACTTTATCAATTGCAGCCTTCAAAGCTGTTTCATCTACTGGTGTTTTCTTTAATTGCTCTGTAATTGGTTTTACTAAATCAGACATACGAATACTTACAGTAGACATTCCAGCTAATGAATAGTATGAATTACGAAGTGCATATGTTTTTAACTCGTCGTAAATTGTATTTACATTCGTTAAAACTGTAGAGTACTTTGTTTTTAAGGCATCTGTAGAGTTCGCAAAAGTATTAAAATCATTTTCTGTTGCTTGTTTTCCAGAGATAACATCTAATTTAATTAATCCTTCATTTTGACCTAAGTAATATTTCCAAGAGTTTGCTAAAGAAGCATATGTTGCTGCTAATTTGATACGAGTGTCGTCGCTGTTTTTCATATCAGCATCCATCACTTCTAAACGCTTGCCCATTAATTTAATGATAGCAGGGTTTGTACGCTCTACTGCATTTTGCATTTCGCGAGAGAATGCATAACGGTTAGTACGACCAGGGTATCCCATGATCATAGCGAAGTCGCCTTCGTTAATTCCTTTCATAGAAACGTTAAGGTGTTTCTTAGGTTTGTAAGGAACGTTATCTTTTGAATATGCTGCTGGCTTACCATCTTTTCCCATGTACACACGGAAGATAGAGAAATCGCCAGTGTGACGAGGCCACATCCAGTTATCAGTATCACCACCAAATTTACCTACCGATGATGGAGGTGCAAATGCTAAACGAACGTCTGTAAATCTTTCGTAAACAAATAATAAATATTGGTTACCACCAAATACATCACGAACTACGGCTTGGTAATGAGTACCAGTGGTTGCTTCAGTCGTTAATGTTTTAGTGATTTCTTTCATCTTCGCATCTTTCTCAACATCGCCTAAACCTGTTGTAGCCGCTAAGATTTGTGGAGTAACATCTTCCATACGAATTAAGAATGAAGCAATAACTTCTGGTGATCTTAATTCTTCTTCTTTTGTTTTTGCAACGAAACCATCTGTTAAATAATCGTGTTCAACAGAACTATTGAATTGAATACTTCCGTATCCACAGTGGTGGTTGGTTAACATTAAACCATCAGCAGAAATCATTTCGCCTGTACAAAATCCCATCGAAACAATGGCATCTTTTAAACTCGATTGGTTGACATTGTAAATGTCGCTTGCCGTTAATTTGAATCCGATTTTTTTCATGTCATCGTAATTCTTGTTAATCAACATTGGCAACCACATCCCCTCATCAGGGTCAGTAGCTTTTAGGGAAAATGCTTGCATAGCAATTAAGGATGCAAACACTATTTTTTTAAAGTTCATTTTGTTAGTGTTTAATAAAATATTCTCCGCGAATCTATAAAAAATGATACATTAACAAAAACGCCCAATAATTACTATTTTTGGTCGTTATCAAAGAAAAAACATGAGAAATAGGATTATTCTAGCCACAATCTTGTTAATGAGCGCTTTAAACATCGCTCATGCCGAAGAAATCGTTAAAAACGAACGTATTCAAAAAGTCATTGTATTCAGAAATTCTGCACAAGTGGAATCGAAAGTGAGTCAAACCCTCGATAAAGGAGAGCATTTGTTCATTATTGATAACCTGCCGAATACATTACAAGATAATTCTGTACAAGTATTAGGTGAAGGTGAATTCACCATTTTAAGTGTTGAAAGCAAAACAGGTAATGCGAATGCAAAGATGAAATCTCCTGCCCTACAAGCTATACTTGATTCTATAGATACTTATAAGAACCTAATTGAGATGGATAACATAAAAAAATACGCCATCGATCAAGAAGAAAGTTTACTAATAACGAATAAAAATATTAGCAGTAAACAATCTGCTCAGGTAGTAGATATTGAAGATTTAGCGGAACTTTATCGCAGACGATTACCGGAATTAAAAAAAGAATCGTATCGCTTACAAAAACAAATTACGGCTAACACCGAAAAATTAAATATCCTCAATCAACAATTAGCCGAACGTCAATCAGGTAAAAACAACAAGCAGATCTGGGTTTATGTTAGTTTAAACCAAGCACAAAATGTACGATTGAACTTGAAATACTTAGTGATGGATGCATCATGGAGTCCGGTATATGATATCCGAAGTAATGATATCGGTGAAGATATTCAGTTTATTTTAAAAGCAAACGTTACTCAAAGTACTGGAGTAAATTGGGAGAATGTAGAACTTACCTTATCTACTGGCAACCCAACAAATTACAGTAGTAAGCCGATGTTATACGATTGGAGATTGAGTTTGGCAACATTTATGCCGCCAGTAGCGATGTACGACCGTATGGAATTAAGTAAATCGAGTGCTCCTAACATTCAAATGGACATGACTTCAGCTGGAGGAAATTTAGTTACTGTTTCAGAGCAAGTAAACAACATTCAATACAATGTTACCAAAGCATTCAGCATTAATTCTGATGGTGATGCAAAGACTATAGAGATACAACGCAATACAGCAAAAGCTACGTACCGTTATGTAGCGATTCCGAAATTAGATAACAGTGCCTATTTAATGGCGAGTGTAAAAGACTGGGATCAGTTTTTATTACAATCGGCAGAAGCGAATGTATTTTTAAAAGGAGCCTTTGTTACGAAAACAAACATCGACCCAATGAGTATTAATGATTCATTAGAGATTAGTTTAGGAAACGACGAAAGCATAAAGATTGAACGTAAGTTAGCGAAAGAGTTAACCTCGAAGAAGGTTTTAGGAAGTACCAAGAAATTGATGCAAGGTTATGAAATTAGTGTTCGCAACACTAAATCGAAAGCTATTACCATTGAAATAAATGATCAGATTCCATTATCAACAGATAAAGATATTCAAGTTAACTACACTGCTCCAGAGGCAAGTGTAAATACGGAGACTGGACAATTAAGCTGGAAGTATACCATAGCTCCTGCGGAAACTAAGAAAATGAGTTTCCAATTGGAGGTGAAGTATCCGAAAAACAAGGTGTTACAAGGTTGGTAAGTTTTGTTTTTATATTGTTAATGAAATCAATACTTTTGGACTTTAAATTTTAATTAAATAGATATGAATTACGATGTCATCGTTTTAGGAAGTGGACCAGGTGGTTATGTAACTGCAATACGTGCTTCACAATTAGGTTTTAAAGTAGCCATCATCGAAAAAGAAAACTTAGGTGGTGTATGTTTAAATTGGGGATGTATCCCTACAAAAGCCTTAATTAAAAGCGCACAAGTATTTGAATATATTCAACACGCTAAAGAATACGGAATTAATGTTTCTGAGGCTTCTGCAGATTTTGGTGCAGTAATAAAACGCAGTAGAGATGTTGCCGATGGCATGAGTAAAGGAATTCAATTCTTGATGAAGAAAAACAAGATTGATGTGATTGAAGGATACGGTAAAATTAAAAAAGGTGGTAAAGTAGAAGTAAAATCTCCAGATGGAAGAACTACTGAATACGCAGCTACACATACGATATTAGCAACAGGAGCTCGTTCTAGAGAACTTCCTAATTTAAAACAAGACGGTAAAAAAATTATTGGCTATCGTGAAGCGATGACCATGGCAGAGCAACCGAAATCATTAGTGATTGTAGGTTCTGGTGCAATAGGTTGTGAGTTTGCTTATGTGTACAATTCAATGGGAACGAAAGTAACGATTGTTGAATTTTTAGATAACATTGTGCCTTTAGAGGACGAAGATATTTCTAAAAATTTAGCACGTTCATTTAAGAAATCGGGAATCAATATCATGACTGGCTCTTCTGTAGAATCAGTTGATACAACAGGTGCTGTTTGTAAAGTAAATATCAAAACAGCTAAAGGTATGGAAGTAATTGAGGCGGATGTAGTTTTATCGGCAGTAGGAATTACAGCGAATATAGAAAACATCGGCTTAGAAGAAGTTGGTGTAAAAACAGATAAAGGAAAAGTATTGGTAGATGAGTTCTACCGTACAAATGTACCAGGAGTGTATGCAATTGGTGATATTGTCCCAGGACAAGCATTAGCACACGTTGCATCAGCAGAAGGTATTATTTGTGTAGAAAAAATTAAAGGCTTACACGTGGAAGCGTTAGATTACGGGAACATCCCAGGATGTACGTATGCTTCACCAGAAGTTGCTTCGGTAGGTTTAACAGAGAAAGCAGCGAAAGCAGCAGGATATGAAATTAAAGTAGGTAAGTTCCCATTCTCAGCATCAGGTAAAGCAAGTGCTTCGGGTGCAAAAGATGGTTTCGTAAAAGTAATTTTCGATGCTAAATATGGAGAGTTCTTAGGATGCCATATGATTGGAATGAACGTTACTGAAATGATTGCCGAAGTAGTAGTTGCTCGTAAGTTAGAAACAACCGGACACGAAATCATAAAATCAGTTCACCCACACCCTACTATGTCTGAAGCCATTATGGAAGCAGCAGCGGATGCTTACGGGGAAGTTATCCACATGTAATTCAAACAAGATGTTTTAAGTTTTTAACTTAAAACATCTTGTTAATCCACACAACTCACAACTTATGCAAATAAATTCAATCAACACAGGTCTTTTCAAACTCGATGGTGGTGCCATGTATGGCGTTATCCCAAAGTCGTTGTGGGAAAAGGTGAATGCACCCGACGATAATAATATGTGTACTTGGGCGATGCGTTGTTTATTGATTGAAGACGGCAATCGTTTAATCTTAGTGGATAATGGAATTGGAACAAAGCAAGACGCGAAGTTCTTTAATCATTATTATTTACACGGAGAAGATAGTTTAGATAAATCATTACACAGTTTAGGTGTAGAGAAAAAAGACATCACGGATGTACTACTCACCCACTTGCATTTTGATCATTGTGGTGGAAGTATTGTAAACAAAGATGGAGGAGCAGGTTGGGAATTAGCGTTTCCGAATGCAACTTATTGGAGTCACGCTGAGCATTGGGAATGGGCAACTAAGCCGAATCCCAGAGAGAAAGCATCGTTTCTAAAAGAGAATATTTTACCAATTCAGGAAAGTGGACATTTGAAATTTGTAGATGAAAATGCACCATTTTCTGAACATATTACCTTAAGAACCAGTTCTGGACATACTGATAAAATGATTTTACCGGTGATTAAATATAAGGAAGAAACCTTAGTGTTTTGTGCCGATTTAATCCCGTCATCTACCCATTTAGGAATTCCTTGGGTGATGGCATATGACACTCGTCCTTTGATCTCGATGTCTGAAAAACAAGACTTATTGACCACAGCAGTGAAAGAAAACTGGACATTATGCTTTGAGCATGATGCCAAAGTGGAGTGTGCAAAACTTGTGGAAACTGAAAAGGGTATAAAAATAGGGCAAACGCTCCAAATTTCGGATTTATAGTATGACAATTCCTAATTAAGGAATGATTTTTGCTATGTTTCAGTTTAATTAACGTATTTTTGCAGCCTTTAAAATATAGATAGCAGGAGGAAAATGAGACAACTCAAGATTACCCAATCGATTACAAACCGCGAAAGCCAGTCATTAGATAAATATTTACACGAAATCGGTAAAGTAGACCTTATCACTGCTGAAGAAGAAGTAATATTAGCACAAAAAATTAGAGAAGGCGACCAAGCTGCCTTAGAGCGCTTAACCAAAACGAACTTACGTTTTGTGGTTTCCGTAGCTAAACAATACCAAAATCAAGGATTAACATTAGGTGATTTAATTAACGAAGGAAACTTAGGTTTGATTAAAGCAGCTAAACGATTTGATGAAACTAAAGGTTTCAAGTTCATCTCCTACGCGGTATGGTGGATTCGTCAGTCGATCTTACAAGCTATTGCTGAACAATCTCGTATTGTACGTTTACCATTGAATCAAGTAGGTTCATTGAGTAAAATCAGTAAAGCATTTTCTAAATTAGAACAAGAATACGAACGTGAGCCTTCTCCAGAAGAGCTTGCAGAAATCTTAGAAACAACAGTAGATAAGATTTCGGATACCATGAGTAACTCTGGTCGCCACGTATCTATGGATGCTCCATTTGTACAAGGGGAAGAAAATACATTATTAGATGTATTAGAAAACAGAGATACACCGGAAACGGATAGTATGTTAATTAACGAGTCATTGAGCGAAGAAATTAAGCGTTCATTAGCTACGTTAACAGAGAGAGAAAGAGAAATCATTGTATTATTCTTCGGTTTAGGTACTAACCACGCACTTTCATTAGAAGAAATCGGCGAGAAATTCAATTTAACACGCGAGCGTGTTCGTCAGATTAAAGACAAAGCCCTTCAACGTTTACGTCATACTTCAAGAAGTAAAATATTAAAATCTTACCTAGGATAGTTATTCACTTAAGATTGTTAGAAAAGATTGAATGTTAATTAATTATTAATGTTCAATCTTTTTTTATTTTTGTGGCAAACAAACACTACGCACATGTTAAACAAATACGAATCCGAATTAAAAGATTGGATTGCTAAAGAGAAGAAAGCAATACAACTTATTAATGTTGTTGGTCATTTATGGTTCGATAACTCTATTGAGTTAATCTTATTCAGAAAGCCATTAGTAGACGCAAATGCTAGCGAAATTTTAGGCTACCATTTATATGCTCAAAACATCGTTGGCAAACCTATCACTATCGATGAAACCTATGCTCTTGCTGAACAAATTTCGAAAATGGACGTCGCTCCTTCTCGTATTGATTTAGGAAGATTAGCATCTGAATGGATTGCAGAAAAAGGGAACTTTGCATCTATCGAAGAATTCGTAAAAACAAAATTAGCCGCACATTTAGGTGCTGCCGATAAAGTATTAACACCGAAAGATGTGGTATTGTATGGCTTCGGACGTATTGGAAGAATTGCAGCTCGCGAGTTAATCACACAAGCTGGTAAAGGAGAACAATTACGCTTAAGAGCCATTGTTACTCGTAGCAATTCAGATAAAGACATTTCTAAACGAGCAGATTTATTAAGATACGATTCAGTACACGGTCCATTTAATGGAACTATTGTAGAGGATTATGATAATAAAGCTTTAATCATAAACGGACAAACTGTATTATTAATCGCAGCAAAAGATGCTTCGGAAGTTGATTACACACAATATGGTATTAATGATGCCTTAGTAATCGACAATACTGGTGTATTAAGAGATCGCGAAGGATTATCTAAGCATTTACAAGCCAAAGGCATTAGCAAAGTATTGTTAACTGCACCAGGTGGTAGTGTTCCTAATATTGTTTTCGGTGTTAACCACGGATCACAAGACCCTAACGAAACTATTTTCTCTGCTGCATCTTGCACAACTAATGCAATTGTTCCTGTATTAAAAGTGATTGAAGATAATTTTGGTATTGAGAAAGGACATATTGAAACTGTTCACTCGTACACCAACGACCAAAATTTATTGGATAATTACCATGAGAAATATCGCCGTGGACGTTCTGCTGCATTAAACATGGTAATAACTGAAACAGGTGCTGATAAAGCCGTATCGAAGGTATTACCACACTTAACAGGTAAACTAACGGGCAATGCAGTACGTGTACCAACACCAGATGTTTCCTTGGCTATTCTAAACCTTAACTTCAAAAAAGAAGTGAGCTTAGAATCAATTAAAGAAGTGTTAAACCAAGCATCATTGTTTGGTGATTTAGTAGAACAAGTTGAATATTCTATATCGAACGAATTAGTTTCAAGCGATTTA
The DNA here is from genome assembly GCA_903958995.1 of uncultured bacterium. GTDB lineage: Bacteria > Bacteroidota > Bacteroidia > Sphingobacteriales > Sphingobacteriaceae > CAJBVG01. Next base: position 10,276 of record CAJBVG010000337.1, read on the forward strand.
ATTGGCAATAGCCATGCATCGATTGTTGACGGACCGGCAACCATTATTGCAAAAGATGGCAAAGGAGCTGTTTTATATGTTTGGTATGATAACGAATACGGTTACACCCGCCAAGTAATTCGCCTAGCGAAATCTATTGCTGGGGTAATTCGTATTACCTACTATTAATTGGTAACTAGTGAATGGTGACTGGTGAAGGACAATTTATATTTCCATTCACCAGTCACTAGTCACCAGTTACTATTATTAACTTATCCACATTCACCATTCCTACCCACTAGCAATCAGCTAGATAGCACATCATAATGTGCCTACTTATTCACAAC
>CAJBVG010000338.1 GCA_903958995.1 uncultured bacterium
AGCACAAGCTCTTTTATTATTACCTGATAAAATTGGATCGTAAAAAAGTAATTTTCCAAGATTTACGATATTTTCATTTGAAGTATTTCGCTTTGCACTTGAAAAATAATAGGTGTTCCAGGCTGAAGCTTTCAATATATTTCTAGACGCTGCATTAATGGCAGTGGGAATTTCATTTTTAGAATAAGTCAATGATTGTTCTACATCAACAAAGATTGTATAAATTGGATTGATAAAATTTTTAATGAATTCGATGCGATTGAAATTATCAAAATCATTATTATTAATTAAATACACTTCTGCTTTTAATGTAATCTTGTGAGCCTCTTTTAGCTTTTTTGCAAACTTTCTATTTTTACTATTTTTATCTAACAAGTTAATCATATCGACAACCGTATGCAAACTATGTTTTGTTTCTAGAATAGCATTCTTTGTATAAGAAGCATCTATCCCTGTTAAATTAATAGTCCAGATTCGAATGAGCTCTTGTCGACTTGCTTCGAAAAGTTGGTATTCTGTCGGTTCAAGTGTTTTAGCAATTTGTTGTGCTCTTAGTATTGCTCCTCTTGTTCTTTTTAACTCTTGTAAAAGTATGTCTTGATTAATGTTACCATTAAAATCATACAACAACTCTTCCATTCTTTGAAGCCCTTCAGGCTCTTGTGTATATTGATTGGGGTCATATTCATCCACATCAGGAATTAATGCCATGTTGAGCATTGCTGCAGTTGATGGCGCAAAATATTCAATCATTAACTCGTTACGCTTGTATGCATATCGAGTATTTTCGAATAGTTTTCTAGCTAATGTAGAATCAATATCTTTTGTTGTATTCACATATTTATATAAGCTATCATAGCTTAATAAAAATGAAGAAACCGATTTTTCGAAATAATGAGAAAAATCTGATTTGAGATTATCATCATTTTCTTTAAACGAAAAAATGCACACTGAAATTAGTGTGCATAATAATATACCTATTGTTGCTCTGTTTCTCATAAATAAACAATCTCGGCCTTTCGACCGAGATTGAACATGAAAGTTAAAAATTATAATTTAGAAATAACCTTTTGCATATTTACAAAATCGCTATATACATTTACTACGTATTGACCTTTTGAATATTTAGACAAGTCTATTTCTTCAGCATGTTGTCCTTCAAAATTGATTAACATGTTTTCATAAACTACTTGACCTAATAAGTTGCTTACTCTAATCTTAACGTTAGCACGTTTCTCCATGTTGAATTTCAACGTGAATTTGCCATCATTTGGATTTGGGTAAACTTTGAAATCATTACTTGCAAATGTTTCATCTAAACCTAATAACATCATACCTACTGAACTTGATCTTCTAGATACACAACCTGTAGTAGCATCTGTAGTTTTTACAGTATATGCACCAGACTCAATAGCTGTATATGTTTGGCTAGTTGCATTTGGAATAGCAACACTGTCTTTGTACCATTGGTTACCTGTAGCATTGCTAGAAGTAAGTAATGAACCATTAACTGAAATAACTGGAGTATTAGGAAGTGCATTAATTGTTACTGTGATTGAGTCAATTGTTGAACAACCATTTTGATTAGTCACTTTTGCCCAATAGATTCCTGATTTGGTAACTTCTAATGTTTTTGAAGTTGAGTTATCATTCCAAATAACATTACCATTTGTATTTGTTGCATCTAACATTGCTTTATCACAAGTAGTGAAATCTGCACCTAAATTAATTGTTGGTCTTGCGTTTACAATTAAGTTGATAGAGTTTCTTGAACCTTCAGTACCTAATGCTGATGCTGAAACATAAAATGTTTTACTTACATCTGATCCAACTTTAATGTTGTTACCTACAAATAAAGGAGTACCACCTGATGAAGTTGCATACCAACGATATTCAGCGTTAGGGTAACCACCTGCAGCAACTAATACTGCTGAATCACCTTTACATACTTTAACATCTTTCACTTGTGGAATTTTAACTTTTGCTCTTGGTAAGTTTTTCAAAACTACTAATGCTGAAGCTTGGAACTCCGATTTACGAATGGTACCACCATCAACACCTTTGTATTTAGCACCTCTCCAAGTATGAGGTTGGATAGATAATAAGAATGTGTTTGGAATATTTGTTTCGTTAGAAATATCAATTAAAGCACCAAATTCCCATGAACCTGTAGAACTACTTGCATAACCAGTTCCTGTAGAATTTTGATTGTAATAAGCTGAATCTGGGTAAGCAGCACCTTTTCTTCTGTGATCTAATTCAGCCACTGTAAAGAAATCTTTCGTTTCAATATCATACATGTAAATTCTTGAATCATGACGGCTAGCATTTCCACTTGGAGCATAACCATTTGGATCTTCTTGAACATATACGTAATCATTTGTTACACAAATATTGTCAACATCGTAGAATGTACGTGGACCATTTGAAGCTGTTTTATCATCTCCATCCATTACACATTCGATTGTACCAGTTAACATATTATTTTTATCAAGTTTTAATCTGTAAACTCTACCGTATTTAGTTCTTGATGTATCAGCATTAACACCTGTATAATCTTGACCAGTAACTGTAAAGTAAATTTCTCTTGATGCATCAGCACTGCCTTTACGGTAATCAACGTCTTCAACTCTACCAAAACGAACTGCGTTCATGTTTTGAGCAAATGTATTGATTTGTGCTCCTGTTAAACTTCTATGGTTAGGAACTTGAATGAAATCAAATGCATGTGTAGTACCATTTACTTTCATTTTTGTTTCTCTGTATTCACCAGTTTTTAATTTCAAAATGTATAAGTTACCATTTTGTAAATCACCTGTATTCGAAACGTACATAGCCAATTGACCACCTGCTGGTCCTGAATCGTCATCACCAATAATGATAACTGATTTATTAGGATATGCATTTTTATTTAATGGCACTGCATTTTCAGCACTCCATCTTCCTAAGCCTTTTGCTAATGTAAATGAACTAGCCTCAGTAATTAAAGTATCTACTACTGGATTAGCATATGGACTAATAGCGTGAGTCATCGACTCTTCACCACTCTCTCCACAAGTTAAGAAGTATGGACCAAAACCGTGTTCTTCTGGTGTAGCCATAGTTCCTGAACATAATCTCCAAATACCAGCATTAGAATTCATGATGTACTCACCTTTTGTAGGTTTGAACGTATTATCTAATGTAATTCTAGATACTGAGAAGTTATCTTCGTGGTTTGTTAATAAAGTAAATGTACCATCAGAATTTTTAACTAATCCTGTTCCGTCTGCAGAACCTCCAAAAACGAATGAAGGTGATTGTGGTAAAACGTCATCAGAAGAAACCAAGCGATACATTTCAATATTTGGAATGTCTCTGTTTGTAAATAATAATGAAGGAGTAACCGAATGGTTTGCTAAAACCACATTATTAGTAGCGCTGTATGTTTTAAAGTTAGCTAATTTGTTAGCACCTTTTAAACCGTAAACTACTAAATGACTTAAGTTAGTAGAAACTGTAGCAACTCCATTTTCAGCTGGAGATGATTGACCGAAATCATTATCATTAGAAATAGCAATTGTACTATCATTAATAATCGCTATGCCTTCTGGCTTATCTAACAATGGATCCCAAGCATTCGCTAATAAATCCATGAACAATGATTTTTTTACTGGCTTAATGCTATTGTTCGCTAAACCTATAGAATCTGTTAATGCCTCTAAAGTAACACCTGAATATAAACCTGAATTTATTGCAGTTGCTCCTTTAATATTTATTGAGTAAACAAATTTACGATCTGTTGTACCTCTTAAAGCATGCTCAATAACTAAGAATACTGAGTCATTTACAGCAGCCATATCTCCAATTTTCCAATCTCTTAAACGAATTTGGTTAGAACCACTAGTACCAACAATACCTGAGTTTAAGTAAGCATACATTTTAGATGTATTGTTATCAGGATTGATTTCTAAAATTCTGTGAACTCTAGATGATTCACCAATTGTTTTTGTTGGATATAAAATTGGACTTTGCATAATTGCGTATATTTTACCATTTGGTGCAATACACAATCCTTCAAATCCTCTATTGTTTTTTCTGTATTTAAATACTGTATCGATAGCAATATCGATACTTTCTGATCCTACTTGGTTTTTGTACGGCGTGAAACGTGCAACAACAACGCCATTAGAATTTAATTTCCAAATCGTTGGTCCACCTTCTTCACAAATCCAGAAGAATCCTTTTCTATCTACTGCGATACCTTCAGCATCAATTCCCCAAACATCTTTCGTTGCAGTTTTTGCTGCGAAGTTTGCACAGTCTTGTACAGTATCTGTAGAAACTAATTCTGCTATTGTACTACCAAATCCTGTTGGATTTAATAAGCCAGTTGCTCCAGTTCCTGAAGGCCTTTTCATTGTAATGGTTTGTAAAATTACAATTGAATCTCCTTCAACTCTTATTCTGTGAATCTTTGGAGCATATGATGCAAATCCGTAGATTTTATCATACGTTGGGCGACAAGAAATAGTGTTTGCATTCGCTGCATCTACGTTTACTCCTCTGTCTGATGTTGTCCAGAATTCTTTGCCATGTGTTCCTTCAATAGCAAATAAACCTGAAAATCCTGCTTCTCTAAAGTTAATTCCTTGGAATGTTCCAATAGGAGCAGAAGTGTAATTTTTGAAATCATTTAACTTATTAATTTGCGCTTTTGATGCGAATGAAAACATTGCTACAAAACACAACAACAAGCTAAGTTTTTTTGTAAAACTTTTCATGGGTGTATAATTTTTAGTTATAGCCCAAAAATATACATGCTACTTTATCAGAAATTTAAGATTAGGTTACGCTTAACAG
>CAJBVG010000339.1 GCA_903958995.1 uncultured bacterium
GAAGTACGATTGATAATGGCACCGAGTAAGGCAAAGAAAATTAAGATGCCGAAGAATGGAATTAATTTTTTCCAATTAAAGGTGATATGCTGACTTGCTTTTTCATATTTCCCTTCTCCCAAAAGTACAGACCCAAAAATACCAATGAGTATTACCGCTGGAAAAGCGTAGGCGTTTTGAAAATAAGTAGTAATGCAAAGTGAAATAAATGCAAAGACATACGATAAGCGATTGTTCAGAATCTTTTTCGAAAGTATAAAAGCCGAATAGGCTACAAAGCCAATGGCAATGGGCTTTAGCATGAACACTACATTTTCGGTACGCTGCCCCACTCCTAGATTAATGAAGAAAATAGAAAACACCAACATGATTAAGGCCGATGGAATAATCCACACGAAAAAAGATAGTATGGCTAAACGTAATCCGCCGAACTTATAGGCAATGGCAACGAGTGTTTGCGTAGAAGATGGCCCTGGCAACATCTGACTAAGCGCGTTATATTGTATAAGTTCGCCTTCGGTAACGTATTGTTTCTTCTCTACAAATTGTTTTAGCAACATAGCAATATGGGCTTGAGGCCCACCAAAAGCTGTGAAGCTAAACTTCAATACATCAAAAAGAAATTTAATATTCGTCTTCTTCATCTAAACCCTGAAAAGAACGGTATGCTGATTGTAATTCGTTATAAGCATGATTCTCACCTAGCTTACGCGCAACCTTCATCCCTATTTGGTAACAAGCATCTGCTTCTTCTGTCTTCTTTAAAATTTCGTACAATTTAGCCAAATGATAATATGTTCCAACATAGTCGGGGTGATTTTCGATTAATTCTTCATAGAAGGTTAATGCAAGTTCCAACTGTTCAGCCTTTTGGTATTCCATGGCTACAGCATAAATAAGAAAGGGATCTTTAGGATCGTCTTTTCTCATTTCTATTAGGCGTTCGAGTCGTGTAGGATTCATTTTTAATCTTATCGATATTTACTTACTTTTGCAATACAAAAAACTAAGCATTATGAAAATATTAGTATGTATCAGTAATGTACCTGATACGACGACAAAAGTAAGTTTCAACAACAATAATACAGAATTTAACACAAATGGTGTTCAATTTATCTTAAATCCATATGATGAGATTGCATTGGCTAGAGCCATTGAATTAACTGAAGGTGGTAAAGGAACCGTAACGGTAATTAACGTTGGATTGGTTGATACTGAGCCTACTATTCGCAAAGCATTAGCCATTGGTGCTGATGATGCCATCCGTATAAATGCTGCGCCTAGCGATTCTTATTTCGTGGCGAAGCAATTAGCTGAAGTTGCGAAGTCGGGTGGATATGATATAATTATGTGTGGTAGAGAGTCGATCGACTACAATGGTGCGCAAGTACCTTCGATGTTGGCTGAAGTGTTAGACTACCCATCAATCTCCTTAATAAAGAAAATAGAGTTTACTGGAAATGAAGCTCAAATAGATAGAGAAATTGAAGGTGGTAAAGAAGTGATTACTGTTTCTACTCCATTTGTTGTGAGTACAGCAGAAGGTGTTGCTGAACCTAAGATTCCAAATATGCGTGGTATCATGTCGGCTCGTACAAAACCTTTGCAAGTGGTAGAACCAGTAGCAGTAGAAACGCTTTCGAGTTTTACTTCGTTTGAAATGCCAACGCCAAGAGGTAATGTAAAATTAATTTCTGCAGATGAACCTGCGAAATTAGTAGAAGCCTTAAACGCAGAAGCAAAAGTGATCTAATTAATTCCATCAACATTAATCTTACAACAATGAGTGTATTAGTATACGTAGAAAATATCCAAGGGAAATTTAAAAAATCAACATACGAAGCTGTTTCTTATGCTTCAGAAATTGCAAGCAAAATGGGCAGTACTTTAACTGCATTATCTATTGGTAATGTAGATGCTGCACAATTGGCAGAGCTCGGAAAGTATGGAGCACAAACGGTTTGGTCGGTTAACAACGATCAGTTATCATCTTTCGTAAATCAAGCATACGCATCGATTATTGCTAACGCTGTTACTAAAGCAAATGCAACAGTAGTAGTAATGGGAAATAGCTTTACGGTAAAAGGTTTGGCGCCACGTGTAGCGGTAAAATTAAGTGCCGGTTTTGTAGATGCTGCTATTGAATTTCCAGTAATTAATGGAACAAGCTTAACTGTAAAACGCGGTGCATTTTCGGGTAAAGCATTTGCTATGGTTGAATTAACATCAGCTGTAAAAGTAATTACTTTAAGTCCGAACGCTTACCAAGTAGTAGAGAAAAATATTACTGCAAACATAGAAACATTAACACCTGAAACTGGTGCGAATGATTTCAGAACATTAGTAAAAGAAATAATTAGAGCTACTGATAAAGTAAGTTTACCAGATGCTGAAATAGTAGTATCTGCAGGTAGAGGATTAAAGGGCCCAGAGAATTGGGGAATGGTAGAAGAGTTAGCTAATTTATTAGGTGCGGCAACTGCTTGTTCTAAACCAGTATCGGATTCTGGA
>CAJBVG010000340.1 GCA_903958995.1 uncultured bacterium
GCAGAACCATTATATGGCAAATTGACAAAGTCGAATCCGGAGTGGAGCGATATTGTGAACTATGCCGAGATGTTAATGATGAATAAAAAGTATGATGTTGTTTTTAGGTATGTTAATACACCAGAGATTGCCGCTAAGAATGAACCTCGTCTACTAAAGATTGCAAATTCAATTCAACACATTAACGACTTAGCTACTGCAGATACAGGTAATATTCGTATTTCCTTGTTGCCATTCAATTCTAAAGAGTCAGACTTTTCCCCAGCATTTTTTGGTGATGGTATTATTTTTTCAAGTACAAGATTGTCTGCTGATTTAGTTCAACGTAATCATACATGGACCGATAAAAACTTTACGAATCTATTTATTAGCAAGGCTAGCGATAATTACAATACTACACACAAGTTCGCCAAAAAATTAAAATTCAAATACAACTATGGTCCAGCAACCTATAATGATAGATATAGGGTGCTTTATTATACGTTGAATAATCCAAAGAAAAAATCGAAAACTGGTTTTAAAAATCTTAGAATTCTATCGGCAACATATAACGTAGAAAAAAACAAATGGGTAAAAACAGATTTATTTCCTTTTAACTCTGCTGATTATGCGTGTACACATCCATCTATAAATCCTGAAGGCTCAAAATTATATTTTAGTTCAGATATGCCAGGTGGGTATGGAGGTATGGACATTTATGTTTGCACTTGGCTGGATTCATTATGGTCGCGACCAATTAATTTAGGTTCGAAAGTAAATACAAACGGGGAAGAGTTATTTCCATTTGTCGATCGAGATTCATTGTTGTTTTTTGCAACAGATGGAAGAGGTGGTTTAGGAGGCTTAGATGTTTTTTCATTTAATTTAAAAGACACTTCTTCTACTCCTGAGAACTTGGGTTCTCCAATAAATTCGTATGCTGATGATTTCGGTTTAATTAAATACCCTAATGTAGACAAAGGGTTCTTTAGTTCTTCAAGGGGGAATACAGGCATTGATGATGATATTTATTCTTATGTTCGTTTAAAAGCAAGAGGCAAAACTGTTAATGTATTTGTTCTCGATAATAGCACAGGTCGATTAATCGACTCTTCTAATTTAGTTGTCAATTCTGAAGTTTATAAAACTCCATACCAGTATTTCTTAGCTAATGGAAAAATATTTAACCTTGGAGTTGTACCTGGAAAGACATTCTCATTCACTGCTTCAGCAAAAGGGTACCAAACTAATTCTACTCAGGCATTAATGAATAGTATTGATTCTATTTATGTAGTTAAATTAATCAAGGAAAAAGTGGGTTGTATCGTGCAAGGTACCATTACGGATAAATCAACTGGAGTTAAATTAGATAGTGCACTTGTAGTTATTACTAATACCATGAACAATACAGAAGTGTATAAAACTTTTACAGACGCAACAGGATTTTATCGATTTACTGGATTAACTGGTGGTAATACCTACAAAGTTGAAGTAACTCGTAAAGGATATTTTTCTAAAGAACAAAGCTTGTCTACTTTAGGAAATACTTGTGTTACTACGAAAGAAAGGGAGTACGATTATTTAAAAGATTTTGCATTAGAACCGATTATCATTGGTAAAGCAATCAAAATTGAGAACATCTATTTCGATTTAAATAAATATAACATTAGAGCAGACGCCGCAATCGAATTAAATAAAATTGTAAAATTATTAAATGACAACCCCGACATTATTATCGAGTTAAGTTCTCATACCGATGCCAGAGGATCGGATGCCTCTAACATGACACTTTCCGATAATCGTGCTAAATCATCTGCTGCTTATATCATTTCAAATGGAATAGCTACAGAACGTATTACCGGTAAAGGTTACGGAGAAAGCAAATTAGTTAACAGATGCTTGAATAATGTGAAATGTACGGAGAAAGAACATCAACAAAATCGACGTACAGAGTTTCAGGTTATTGGATTCTTGAGTGATAAAAATAAATAGAAATATAGAACTGTAGAAGTATAGAAATGTCGATGTGTCGAAAGGTGCATCGACATTTTTTTGCTATTTATGGTTGTGCCCAATCCAATACTCGCTACCCGATACTCACTACCCGATACTCAAAATAGTCTTTAAACAAAAATAGCTAATCAACCATATGGTAAATTAGCTATGTAATTTAGGTAGCGGGAACAGGACTCGAACCTATGTCCGCCTTTGGCGGATAAGAGCCCTTGTTTAATGTTTGAGCTTTTGTATAAATGTTCTGCCAATTCCTGTTTTAAGCCATTTTTCATGTGACATAGCTTCGGTTTTACTTTCAAATTCTTTAGTATAGATTAGTTTCCATGGCCTATACCTAGAAGTATAACTGTTTTTGTCTAACTCAAAATGCGACTTTAATCTTTCTTCGAGATTTGAGGTAAATCCCGTATAATGTTTATTAAATTTTTCTGAAAAGAGTACATACACCACAAACATCCCATTCACAATTATTCAGCTGAAATTAATTAGCTATAGTCCCGATAGCTTCCCGATAATTATCGGGAGGACTCGAACCTATGTCCGCCTTTGGCGGATAAGAGCCCAGCGCTACTAAAATATTACTAACCCTTAAACAAAAATAGCTAATCAACCATATGGTAAATTAGC
>CAJBVG010000341.1 GCA_903958995.1 uncultured bacterium
GTTATTGCTAAATGGTCTGGTTTCAAAAAAATTGAAGAACAAGTAGTAGAACATAGAGCTCGTAAATACGGAGTGACTAAATTCGGATTAAGTCGTTTTGTAAATGGCTTCCTAGATTTATTATCAATCATCTTTGTGGGTAAATTTCAGAAACGTCCAATGCACTTCTTCGGAACCATTGGAACACTATCGTTTTTAACTGGTTTTATCATTTCATTTTACATCATAGGCGAAAAGCTATACCGTATTTATGAAGGTAAACATATGGGTAGAGATGTTACCTCACAACCATTGTTTTATATTGCTTTAACTATGGCTATTATCGGAGTTCAATTGTTCTTAACTGGTTTCATTGCCGAAATGGTTGGAAGAAATTCGTCGGAAAGAAATCATTACAAAATAGAAGAGAACATATAGTGTGCTCGAGTGCTCGTTTTTCGTGTGCTCGTGTACTAAAATAATTTACAATTTACAACTTACAATTTATAATGAAGTATCACTTAGTATCTGGAGCGTGTGGTTTTGTTGGAAGAAACCTCGTGAGAAGAATTTTATCAATGAACAATGATCGTATTATCATTGTAGATAACCTTTCTACAGGAATTCATCCTTCGAAATGGTTAAAAGGACAACAAGAAAATATCAAAGACTTAGAAGTTTTTGAAGATGGTCGTGTATTATTTTTTCATGGTGATTTTAGAAAGTTGCTTAATGCAATGACCGAAGATCAACAATATATTCAAAAAACATACGGGTTAGATTTCGAGAAATTTACAGATGTATTTCACTTCGCTGCCATTGTTGGTGGTCGTGCTAAAATTGATGGTGACCCAATGATGGTGGCTATCGATTTAGCAATTGATGCTGAATTCTTCTATTGGGTTTGTAACCACAAGCCTGCTCGTGTAATGTATCCAAGTTCTTCAGCTGCTTATCCAATCGACTTACAATCGGATACCGATTTCGTGGCCTTGAAAGAAAGTGATATCGACTTTGATCATAATTTAGGTAAACCCGACATGACCTACGGTTGGTCGAAACTTACTGGTGAATATTTGGCGCGTATCGCTGCAAAATATTACGGCATTTCAGTGGCGTGTGTTCGTCCGTTTTCAGGTTATGGTGAAGATCAAGATTTATCTTATCCAGTTCCTGCAATTGCTGCTCGTGCAGCTAAGAAAGAAGATCCTTTCGAAGTGTGGGGAAGTGGTAAGCAAGGTAGAGATTTCGTTCACATCGACGATTGTATCGATGCCATATTTTTAGCACTCGATAATATTACAGATGGCTCAGCCATTAACATAGGTGCTGGTCGCTTATTCTCGTTCCTAGAAATTATTGAATTGTTTACAAAATTTGCAGGTTACGAACCAACTATTAAACCTTTATTAGACAAACCTGTTGGTGTTCATGCTCGTCACTCCGACATGACTTACGTTTTAGAAACTTATGGTTGGAAACCAAAAATTTCTTTAGAAGAAGGAATGCGTAGAGTATATAATAGAGCAGTTGAAAATATAAATAAATAGAAATCAACTGATTTTTTTGGATGATATGGCGGCTCAGAAAATAGTACTTTTTGGTCCTGGTCCCCAATTTAAGGGCGGGATAGCAAATTATAATACTTCATTAGCGAAAGCACTAGATAAACTAGGGCACGAGGTGCATATTGTATCCTGGACTCAACAGTATCCAGCAATTATTCCGCGTGATTTTATTGATCGTAAAAGTAAAACCGATCAGTTAGACGGGACGAACATAAAAGTTACCTACATCACCAATTATAATAACCCAGCTACTTGGAATGAAACAGTTAGTTTTATTAAAAACCTTGGTGCCGATAAGGTTATTTTCCAATGGGCAATTGCCATTCAAGGACTACCAATAGGGTATATTTGTCGTAGATTAAAGCGCAAAACGAATGCTGAAGTTATAATCGACTTGCATCTCGTAATTCAAAAAGAAGCAAGTTCTATTGATCAATACTTTAGTAAGTACGGATTGAAAGTAGCTGATACTTATATCGCTCATGCCTACAAAACGGTAGATGAACTTAAGCAAACATTTCCGCAATTTTCTTATTCAGTTACTGAAGACGGACTGCGTTCTAAAAACAAGAAAGATAGAAATGTGATTAAACTGTATCATCCAATTTATGATATGTTTAAACCTAATCCAAATTTTAATTTAGAAGAAGAAAAAGCAAAGCTAGGGTTGAAAAAACATGTACTGCTGTTCTTTGGATTCATACGTAAATACAAGGGCTTACATCAAACGATTGAAGCCTTTAAACTATTAACAGAAAAACGCGACGATGTTTCTTTGTTAATTGTTGGTGAATCATTTTGGAATACATTAGATCAAAATAAAATTTCAACACGAATTAAAAACGTATTGTTTAAAACAGCGAAATCTATATTTTTAAAGAACTCAGATAACGAACAAAATTACCGCCCACTTGAACTTTTAGATGAATTGAATTTGAGAGATAGCGTGTATGTAATGAATGAATTTGTTCCAAATGAAGATGTTCATCGTTACTTTCAATTAAGTGATGCCATTCTATTGTATTACTTAACAGCAACTCCATCAGGAGTAGAATCAATTTCCTATAATTTTAAATTACCTGTGTTAGCTACGAAAGTAGGTCACTTCCCTGAAACTATTATTCATGGATATAACGGATACCTTGCCGAAGATCAAGATATTCAATCTATGGCAACAGAAATGAATAGAATGATAGAACACCCCATTAATAGAGATAATGTTGCAGAAACAGCATCGAAATTAAGCTGGGAGAATTACGCTAAAGCAATAACTCAATAATAACGATATGTTAGAAATTATTAAAAACGCATTTGAATTAACGAAGAAAAATGCACTCGTACTCATTGGAGTTTTACTCACTACTTTTTTGATTTCATTTTTCTTTAGCTTTATTATTGGCGCTTTCCAAAGCATGCCTTTTGTAAGTTTTATCTTAAACATGTGCTCATTAATATTTCAACTTTATTTTGGAGTTGGAATAATGAAATTGATGTTGAATATTGTAGATGGTAAAGAACCCGAGTTCTCTGAAATTAAACCAACTTGGTCCGAAATGGTAAAATACTTATCAGTTGGATTATTGTTATTCTTGATCTTCATGGTAACCTTCATGATCACCATTGGTGTATTCGGTTTGATTAATGTGTTGAAACCAGGACTTAGTACCTTCCTTTCTGACTTAGTTACAAATCCAGATAATTTAGTGAATTACAGCAAGCAAGAAATACTCTACGCTGTTGTTGTTTTCATACTTCTAGCCATTCCATCCGTATTGTTTTATATGCGTTTGCAATTTGCTTCGTATCTAGTTATTGATAAGAAACTAGATCTTGGTATTTCAATTAATCATAGTTTTAAAATCACCAAAGGATACTTATTGTATATCGTTCTTATGTTGTTTGCTGTTGTTTTATTAAACATATTAGGAGTTGTTGCGTTGTTCATTGGATTGTTATTTACTATACCAATGTCTATGCTCATTTTTATATTATTATACCGTTCATTAGAACAAACTTACCTAGAGTCGCATCCAGAAAATATACCAGTAGAATAATGGGAGTAAAAGCGTTCATTAGCAAATATTATGCAGCATGGCAAGTTAGAAAATTAGCCGACTGGAATAAGAATGCTATAGTTATTCAAGAACGTGTTCGTAAAGAATTAATTGAACAAGCAAAATTTACAAATTTCGGAATTGATCATCATTTTGATTTAATTCAAACCGCTGAAGATTTTAAAAAGCAAATACCTATTTGTGATTATGAAATGCTGAAGTCGCCATACATTGAAGACTTACTAGAAGGTAAAGCCAATATTCTTTGGCCTGGCTTACCCTTATATTTTTCGAAAACATCCGGCACCACATCAGGTGTAAAATACATTCCTATTTCTAAGGAATCAATGCCATCACATATCGAAGCTGCTAAATTAGCTTTGCTGTGTTATATTAACGAAACAGGTAAAACAGATTTTGTAAATGGCAAAATGATTTTCTTGCAAGGTAGTCCGGAGTTGGATGTTAAATCAGGTATACCAACCGGACGATTATCCGGCATTGTTGCACATCATGTTCCATCATATCTTCAAAAAAACAGATTGCCATCGTTAGCTACTAATTGCATAGAAGATTGGGAAACAAAAGTGGATGCAATTGTTGAGGAAACGATTCATCAAAACATGACTTTAATTTCGGGTATTCCACCTTGGGTGCAAATGTACTTTGATAAGTTAACAGAGAAATCAGGTGGTAAAAAAATAAAAGATATTTTTCCGAATTTCAAATTGTTCGTTTATGGTGGGGTGAATTTCGAACCGTATCGTGCAAAAATTGAACAAAGTATTGGCGAAAAAATTGATACCATAGAAACATATCCTGCATCAGAAGGATTCATCGCATTTCAAGATACACAAACACTTCCAGGGCTTTTGCTTAATGTTGATGGAGGTATTTATTTCGAATTTGTACCGGTTGATGAATATTTCAATGAACAACCAACACGTTTGTCATTAGCAGAAATTGAACTCGATAAAAATTACGCCATCATATTAAATACCAATGCAGGTTTGTGGGGGTATTCAATTGGCGACACTATAAAATTTGTTTCTAAAGATCCATATCGAATTGTAGTAACAGGTCGTATTAAACATTTTATATCTGCCTTTGGTGAACACGTAATAGGAGAGGAAGTGGAGTATGCATTAATGACTGCTGCGAAAGAAGAAAATTTAGAAATCATTGAATTTACGGTTGCTCCACAAGTGAACCCGAAAGAAGGAGGTTTGCCATACCACGAGTGGTTTGTAGAGTTTGAGCAAGATCCAAAAGATTTGAAAGCGTTCAGCGCAAAAGTGGATCATTATCTTCAACAAAAAAATATTTACTATCTCGATTTAATTAAAGGTTCTATTTTAAGACCTCTTGAAATTAGAACATTAAAAAAGAATTCATTTATAGATTACATGAGATCGCAAGGCAAATTAGGTGGTCAAAATAAAGTTCCACGTTTAGCTAACGATCGTAAAATTGCAGACGAACTCATTAATGGAGGTTTAATCATATGAAAAACATAGCCATTTTAGGTTCTACTGGTTCTATTGGAACTCAAGCACTCGATGTTGTTCGAGCAAATAAAGATAAATTTAAAGTAGAAGTACTTACTGCTTTTTCAAACATAGAATTATTAGCTGCTCAAGCAGTGGAGTTTGATGTAAATACTGTGGTGATTCAAGAAGAATCAAAATATGAAGCATTGAAATCACTTTTATCCAATACCGATATAAAAGTGTTCTGTGGTGAAGATGCACTTGCAGATGTGGTGACTTACGAATCTGTAGAAATCGTATTAACCGCTTTAGTAGGATATGCTGGTTTGAAACCTACCATCAGTGCTATTAAAGCGAAAAAGAATATTGCATTAGCTAACAAGGAAACACTTGTTGTAGCTGGTGATCTAATTACTAAACTTGCTGAAGAAAACAATGTTCATATTTTACCTGTCGATTCGGAGCACTCAGCCATCTTTCAATGCTTGGCTGGCGAATGGCACAATCCCATTGAGAAAATTATTCTAACCGCTTCTGGCGGTCCCTTCAGAGGGAAAACAACAGCAGAACTTGCACTTGTTACCAGAGCTCAAGCATTAAAACACCCGAATTGGGTAATGGGCGCTAAAATCACCATCGATTCTGCAAGTTTAATGAACAAAGGTCTTGAAGTTATAGAAGCTAAATGGTTGTTTAATCTAGATCCTAAGCAAATTGAAGTGATAGTACACCCGCAATCAATTGTTCATTCTATCGTTCAATTTCAAGATGGTTCTATGAAAGCACAAATGGGATTACCAGATATGAAATTACCGATTCAATATGCTTTGGCGTATCCACATCGTATCGTATCAGATTTTCCACGTTTTAATTTTATGGATTATCCAGCCTTAACTTTTGAACAAGCAGATGTGAAAACGTTTAGGAATTTAGGACTAGCATTCAATGCTTTATACAAAGGTGGTAATATGGCTTGTATCTTAAATGCTGCAAATGAAATCGCTGTAGAAGCCTTTTTGAAAGATAAAATAGGATTCCTAGCAATGTCGGATTTACTCGAAAAATGTATGGAAAAAATTACATTCATCGCCAATCCAAATTACGAGGAATACGTTAATACTGATAAAGAAACCCGTATATTCGCGACCGAACTAGTTTCCAGAATTGAGAATTGAGATTTTAGAAATAGTTTGAGTACGATTTTAAAAATAGAAAATAAAATAAAATAGGAATTGAGCAGATATTGAGTTTCTCATCCCGATAGCTATCGGGACTAACATCTCAATACTTAGAACTAATAGATATGAATGGATTAATTATGGCAGCGCAACTTATTGCGGGCTTATCGATTTTGGTGATTTTGCATGAACTTGGGCATTTTCTTGCTGCA
>CAJBVG010000342.1 GCA_903958995.1 uncultured bacterium
AAAAACAACACACAACTTTGGATAGCACATTCCTTAGGAGTAGATATTTTCAATTTAGTTACCTTAAATGCAATTAAACAATTACCTATACATCCAAATAGAATATCTAATGCTGTTGCATTAAAGGAAGATAAATTACACAGAGTTTGGATTTCAACCTATCAGGGTTTGATTTTATATAATTCAAGTGCTAATAATATATTACATTATGATAAGGGTATTGATTTAATCAATCAAGAATTTAATTATGCCTCAAGCGTTATGTTGAAAAATGGCAAGTTGATTTTTGGTGGTCTAAATGGATATGATATTATAGATCCCAATAATGAAGCATTTGATAGAAAAAGTACTGCCACTGAAATTAGTTCGATTATTAAAATAAGTAAACATGACACAACTCAATTATCTTTTAATTTTAAAGATGATATTTATTTTGATGTTGATAATGAATATCTTGAAATATATGTTCACAATAAAAACTATATAAATGATTTTGATTATAATTTTGAGTATTCAATTGATGATGAAATTTGGCTTAAAACTAATTCTATCAACTCAATCTTAATTAATGATATAAGTCCAGGTAAACATAAACTAAGAATAAGATCTTTTGAAAATATCTATGATGAATCTAATATTATTAGTTTAAATATTTATGCTAATACCCCCTTTTATAAATCAATATTTTTTGCTTGGGGTATATCAGTATTTTCTTTAATTGCGATTTCACTCTACCTTATTACCTTAACTAGGTTGCGAAATATAGCAAGTCAGATAAAGACTCAGATAGCAATGGATTTACACGATGAGGTGGGTACAGCTCTAACAAGGGCATTGTTTTACAGCAGAAAAGCTAAAGATCAAGTTTTAACTAATCTTATAGAAAATTCATTGAATAGTTTACGAGCTTATATTTATTCGATGAGTAATAAAAAAGTGAAACTATTTGAGTTAATTGATGATTTACAAGAAATGTTGAATTTCATTTCTATTGATACCGATATAGAGGTTAATTTTAAATATTCTGAACTGAAAAATGAAACTATTAGTTCCATATTGTATCGTGACTTGAAATTATCTTTTTACGAAATTATAGCTAATAATCAAAAACACTCCCATTGCTCAAAATTTGATGTGCATTTTATACTCGAAAAATCTATATTGAAAATTAATTTCACCGATAATGGTGTTCTGAATAACATAGATGTCTTATTTAAAAATAGTAATGGAATTGATAATATTTATAAGCGTGTTAAACGCCACAAAGGTGAAGTGAATTATAGCATTAACCCTGTAGGTTCTGGCTTGTGTATAGATATTCTTGTTTTAATTTAAATATAATGAAAAAATATAATGTAATAATTATAGAAGATGATATTCAAATTACAGATTACATCATCTCTAATATTAATGCTTCTACGAATTATCAGGTAAGTAAAACCTATACCAATCCTAAATTATTTTTAACAGATACTGATCAGGTTTTTGATATCATCTTGTTAGATGTTGTAATGCCAGAAATGAA
This sequence comes from uncultured bacterium, assembly GCA_903958995.1. Taxonomy (GTDB): domain Bacteria; phylum Bacteroidota; class Bacteroidia; order Sphingobacteriales; family Sphingobacteriaceae; genus CAJBVG01. The sequence continues at coordinate 1,526 of CAJBVG010000342.1, forward strand.
TGGTATTGATGCGATTCTTCCTATTCTAGCTAAATATCCAGAAGCTTCCATTATAATGAATACCATTATGGATAATTCCGAAACCATATTTTCGGCACTCAAATTTGGTGTAGTAGGGTACATTGATAAGCAATACTTCGAAAAAAATTATTCTGAAGTTTTTGATATAGTAATTAATGGTGGGGCTTATATAACACCCAAAATTGCCCGTAAGGTGGTAAGTAGTTTCAATAACCCTAAT
>CAJBVG010000343.1 GCA_903958995.1 uncultured bacterium
GAAGTGGTTAATCATCTAAAACATTCAAAAATAGAGACCAGAGAATTACAGAAAATTGTCAATAAACTCGAATCATCTACTGTTTTTGGTGAGATGAATTTATTGAATAAAGCCATGAACATGGCTTATTATGAACTTTTAGGTGATGCTGATTTAATGAATACTGAAATGGATCGCTATCGTTCTGTTACATCTGAAGATATTGAACAGTATGCTACACAGGTATTCGTTCCTACCAATTGTTCTACATTGTTTTACCACAGTAATCACCAAGAATAATGGATATGATCAATAGGACAGAAGCACCACAAGCATTTCCATTAAATACGGTTCAACTACTAAAAGCGAAACCAGTTACTTTAGCTAATGGTTTATTAGTTTATACTGTTGATGGTGCCGATGAGGAAGTCATTCGTTTAGAAATTGTATTTACTTCTGGAATGAGAGCAGAACATAAGAAATTAGTAGCTACTGCTACGAATTACTTGTTAAATGCTGGTACGGCGAACATGACTTCAGCAGAAATCATGGAGAAATTAGATTTCTATGGTGCGTTTTACCAACACGATAATCAATTAGACCGCTGTTCGGTAAGTTTATATACTTTGAAGAAATACTTTGAGGAAACGCTTACCATTTTCGCTGAGTTTATTCAAAAGCCAACTTTCCCTGAAGAAGAATTAGAAACCTATATAAAGAATTCTATTCAACGTTTCGAAATCAATAATGCGAAAAACGATTTTAGAGCGCGCAGAGAGTTTCATAAAACATTATTTGGTGAGCATCCATACGGCAGAAAAGTAGAAGTGGATGATTTTGATGAATTAACTCGTGAAGACATTGTTGCCTATCATAAAGAACACTATGCACTTCATAATGCAAAATTCATCTTGTCGGGTAACTTTAATTCATATGAGTTAAATGCCTTACAGAAAGCATTTTATACCTTTTCATCTCAAGAAAAATCGAATATTCAATATCCAAAGGTAAACCCAGTAAATCCTGTTATATTTTTCGAAGAACGCGCTGAAGCATTACAATCGGCTATTCGAATTGGGAAGCAATTTGTTCTTAAAACACACCCCGATTATATTCAGCTATCTATATTAACAACCGTATTAGGTGGTTATTTTGGATCACGCTTAATGACCAATATCCGAGAAGATAAGGGTTATACGTATGGTATTGGAGCTGGAATATATCCTTTATTAGATACCAGTTTCTTTTATATCGCTACAGAAGTAGGTGTGGATGTTACTCAAAAGGCATTAGATGAAATTTATAGTGAAATTCATCGTTTAACTAAGGAATATATACCTGATGAAGAGCTACAATTGGTAAAAAATTACTTAAAAGGAGCCTATATTGGAAGCATTGAGAATATCTTTAGTCATGCCGATAAATTTAAGAGTATAGACTTGTATGACTTAGATTACGGGTATTATGAGCGCTATTTTAAGATCATCGACGAAACAACTTCGGAACGATTATTGCAACTAGCTAAAGAATATTTTCAGAGAAACACCCTCACAGAGGTTGTAATAGGAAAAAAATAATATATTTGAGGAATGAAATTTTCTAAAATACTATTCATATTAGGATTTGCCTTCTGCTCGAACAGTTATGCGCAGTCTATTCCTGTGGTAGAAATAGATTCTGTTTCTGTTCAAGACAATCAAAAAGTTCAAATTTCTTGGAAAACATCTTCGGATGCAAGAGTTGATGGATATTACATCTACCGAGTGTACAATAACAATTTAGGGGAACCCGATTTTTACGATCCTATTTTAGTGAACGGTAGAAATACGAGTAACTATATTTATCAAGATAATACTGGTACTTTAGACCAACCAAGTACAAACGTAATGCGTTTCTACATTCAAGCGGTTGATTTAGATGTAACGCCACCAAATAAATCAGATTTAGATTCTGTCGCGTCAAAACCACATCAAACGATATTATTAAAAAACACAATTGATTTGTGTAATGCATCCGCGAATTTAGTGTGGAATACGTATACCAATACCAATAATGGTTGGGCAATAGGCACAGCTAAATACGAAGTTTCTGAAAGTCAAAATTCGGGTGCTTACCGCGTTATTTATTCAGGTTCTAATACTTCTTATGTTCGTCCGGACTTACAAACTGGAGTAGATTACAAATTTAAAGTACGAGTGTTGAGTTCAGATTTAACAAAAAGCTCTTCATCAAATGTTAAAATAGTAAGTGGCTCGTTTAATAACTATCCTGCATATATCTATTTATCAAACGCAACAGTAAATCCAGACAATCGTAAGATTGCTTTAGCTTGGACTACAGATACAACGGAAATGCGACTTACTTATCAAATTATGATGAGTAATGATAGCATAAACTATAAAGAGATTGCACGTATGGATTCAGTTCCTTACAAACGATTTAGAGATACAGTTTTAACAAATTTAGTTCCTGATCGTTTAGATTATTTCTTTAAAATCATCACATCTTGTTCTTGCCCGGATACATTAGATACCACAGCAGTAACTCATGTAATGCGTTTAAAAGCTCAATACATCGACCCAACAACAAACTACTTAACTTGGAATGCTTATGACGGTTGGTTAGCTGGTGTAGGTTATTATGAATTATATAGAATTAAATTAGACCCAATCAACCTAACTCAAAGTTCAGAACTCATTGCTACTTTAGTTCCACCAGATATTTCCTATACCGATACCGATCCAAATCTTATTGGTGCTGATAATTCTGTTTCGTATTATATTCAAGCGCATGAGC
>CAJBVG010000344.1 GCA_903958995.1 uncultured bacterium
GAAAACAAACTGTCACCCAAATACCCTCTTAAATTATGAGCCATAATGGCTCCTTTTAAATACACATGATTGCCGTAAGTGTGTTCGAATGGAATGTTATCTAAATTCAAATCACCTTCCTTATAACGAACAAAATGAAGCAGATTTTCATGCAATGATTTTATACCATTGATGTATGCCGTTTTACCATATACCGCTTCTCTAAATAAATATTCGCAGTAGCTTGCCCAACCTTCGTTAATCCACATTTCTTCCTGACTGCTACAAGTAATGTAATCGCCAAACCAATGATGAGATAATTCGTGAGCAGCTGTTTCTTCGTATGTGGTTACACCTCCATTTAGAAAACTAATTGGGAAAGCAATATTTGTTGCATGCTCCATAGCGCCTTGATTAAAGGGAACCAATGCATAGCCTACTCTATTCCATACATAAGGTCCGAAGAATTTTTCGTATACATGCATGGCATCTTTCAAATGAATTAATGATGCTTTTACTTTGGTTGAATCAGTAGCTGTTGTTGCAATTAATATGGGGATGTTTCTTTCAACTCCAACATAATTCATTTTTAAATCTACGTAACTACCAACCGCGACAGATGCTAAATACGTTGGAATCTCTTTATTCAATATCCACCTACGTGTTCTCAAATTTTGAGCATCGATAGTATCCGATAATAACTCACCATTACAATAGGCACTTTTACTTGGAATAGTTTTGATGTAGAATTCGTATGTAGAACGTTCGGTGAAATTATCGAAACAAGGAAACCATACTCGCCCGTAAACATGAGGGTTTGATCCAAAACCTACTCCTAAATTATAGGCATAGCCACTTTGAAAATAAAATCCACCCCATCCTGTTGGATCTCCAGATGGTGTACCTTTATAAAATACCGTTACCGAAATGGTGTCGTTTGATTGATAATTTGCATTTAGATTGATGGATAATAGCGTATCATTATAATGATAGCTTAATGTATTACTACCAAGCTTTATTGAATCAATGCTAAGCCTTAATAAATCAACATTTAAATAGTGGATGTTATTGATTTTTGGATGAAGCTTTATCGTTGTGCTACCACTAATTTTCTTACCTGTAATATCAGATATGTTTAAATTAATGGTGTATTTTAAAATATCAATACTATCACTTCTCGGATCATAAGTTTTAGCAAAAGTTGAATTAATACCACTATGTCGATATACTTCCTGTGCATAAACATTGAGAATTGTAAAACACGTAAAAACGACTAGTATAATTCTTTTCATATTTAATATTTTTTAGCCTCACCCCAACCCCTCTCCAAAGGAGAGGGGCTATTTGCACATTTGCACATTTGCACATTTGCACATTTGCACATTTGCACATTATTTAACTCTCTTCCAAGTATCCGTTCTACCAATCATCGAAATGCCAATATATCCTCTTACATCAAGGGTATTATCATCTTTTAATTTCATTGTACAACTATATGTTTTTCCATTCTCAGAATCATAAATAGTACCATCATCCCAAGTATTATCGCCATCATATTCGAAGCCTAGCATATTAACATTGCCCAATAATGGGTTAGTGTGTTTACTAGCATCTGGATTGTTTTTATCCATTTTGGGTTGACCTTTTTCATTTAATGGTTCTTTTAGCCAAGCGATCTTACCAGCATATTTTTCACCATATTTATAAATAAGGATGTGTGCTTTGCCGCTGCCAACTACCCATTTACCTAGAATTTTGTCGCCATCATTTGAAACAGAATGCCCTATAAATGGCAATAAGATTAATACAAATAGCGAGAGGATGATTGATTTTCTCATTTTATAACAATTTTTGGTTTACTACTAAAATACATAATAATATTAATATGAACTCCACTACAATCGTATCAATTCTTATATTTATGGCAAAATAGTATAAAAATGAGCGTAAGTATTGGTACTCCACTATCGAAATCAGCCACCAAAGTAATGTTACTTGGTTCAGGTGAATTAGGAAAAGAAGTAGTACTTGAATTTCAACGATACGGAGTAGAAGTAATTGCCGTAGATAAATATGAGAATGCACCAGCTATGCAGGTTGCGCACCGTTCGTATGTTATCTCTATGCTTGATGAAGTGGCGTTAGCCACTATTATTCGAAAAGAGAAGCCTGATTATATTGTTCCAGAAGTAGAGGCTATTGCTACACATACATTAAAAGAATTAGAAGCAGAAGGGTTTAATATCATACCAACAGCTAATGCAACATGGTTAACCATGAATAGAGAAGGCATACGTAGTCTTGCTGCTGAAGAACTTCAATTAAAAACATCGAATTATAAATTTGCTGGCACGAAAGAAGAATTTGTTGCAGCCATAGAGCATATTGGATTTCCATGTGTAGTAAAACCAATCATGAGTTCTTCAGGTAAAGGACAAAGTGTTGTTAAATCTATTGATGATACCGACTACGCTTGGCAATATGCACAAGAGGGTGGCAGAAGTGGTGGAGGCAGAGTAATCATTGAAGGTTTTGTTGATTTCGATTTTGAAATTACGCTATTAACAATTTCGCATCGTGATGGAATAAGTTTTTGTGCACCTATAGGTCATCGTCAAGAACACGGCGACTACCAAGAATCATGGCAACCACAACCCATGACAGAGCAAGCTCTACAAAAAGCAAAAGAGATGGCAGCCTCAGTAGTAAAGGCTTTAGGAGGAAGAGGAATATTTGGTGTTGAGTTTTTTGTAAAAGATACGGAAGTGTATTTTTCAGAATTATCTCCTCGCCCGCATGATACCGGAATGGTTACCATGATTTCACAAGAGTTATCAGAGTTCGCATTGCATGTTCGTGCCATTTTAAATTTACCGATACCACAAATCACTTTGTTAGGGCCATCGGCTAGTAAAGTAATTTTAGTAAAAGGGAATTCAACAGATATTACATTTCATGGAATAGACAAGGCATTAGAAATGCCAGATACACAGTTGCGATTATTTGGCAAGCCTGAAGTGCAAGGTGAACGTAGAATGGGAGTTTGCTTAGCAAAGGCTGAAAGTATTGAAAAAGCAAGGGAAAATGCCAATTGGATGGCAAGCCAGATAATAGTTGAATTAGCATAAAAATTATGGAAAATTATAACGGGAAAGTAGTTTGGGTAACGGGTGCGAGTTCTGGAATTGGAGAAGCATTAGCGTATTCATTTGCTAAAAAGGGCGCTTCCTTAATTTTATCTGGTAGAAATCAAGAAGCCTTAGAATTGGTGAAAAATAATTGTTTATTATTTTCTGAAAATTGTAAAGTTCTTCCATTTGATATGTTATCTATAGATCAATTTCCATCAATAGTGCTAAGTGCTAGAAACTTGTTTGGCCGTGTAGATTACTTATGCAATAATGCTGGGATGAGTCAACGTTCATTAATTGTTGATACCCCACTCGACATTGACCGAAAAATAATGGAGCTTGATTATTTTAGTCAGGTTGCTCTAAC
>CAJBVG010000345.1 GCA_903958995.1 uncultured bacterium
AGATTGAGAAGATTATAAAGAGTATCGAGTAGCGAGTATCGCGTATCGAAAAATTTTTACCCGATACTCGATACCCGATTCCCGATACTATGATTATCTTTACACCCATGAAATTAGACATATTAGTTTTTGCTGCACATCCAGATGATGCAGAGATGTCGTGCTCTGGAACCATATTGAGAGCCATTAAGGAAGGAAAGAAAGTTGGGTTAGTGGATTTAACAAGAGGTGAACTAGGAACTCGTGGTACATTCGAAACTAGGGCAGAAGAGTCGGCTGTTGCCACCAATATATTAGGAATACATGCTCGTGAAAATTTAGAGCTCGAAGATTGCTTTTTCGATCTAGGGAAAGAAGCACAATTAAAAGTGATTAGTAAAATCAGAAAATATCGCCCAGAGGTTGTATTGGCAAATGCCATTGAAGATCGTCACCCAGACCATGGCAAAGGAGCTAAGCTAGTTTACGAAGCTTGTTTTAAAGCAGGCTTACCAAAAATAGAAACGTATGATGAGCAAGGGAATTCACAAGAAGCTTACCGCCCAAGTTCATTATTTCATTACATACAAGACCGATATATAAAACCAGATTTTGTAGTGGATATAACAGAATACATTGATAAGAAAATGGAAGCTGTTGCAGCATTTAAAACACAGTTTTACGACGAGCATTCATCAGAACCACAGACCTATATTTCTAAACCAGATTTCTTAGAAACTCTTGTTGGAAAAAATAGGGAATACGGGAAACTCCTTAGAAATGGAACATTTGCGGAGGGTTTTACTGTCAATAAAATCATCGAAATACAAGATATTACCAAATTATTTTAATAAAAAAAGTCCTCCGAATTCAGAGGACTTTTTTTTATGTACCAATCACCATAAATATTGTTTGGGACGAAAAAGAACGTTGATTGATATAGTATAGACGTTATTTAGAATGAAATAGTTGTATGAACCTTCAATTAATTTTTAGGTGCTTCTTCAGCAACCACTTCTTCTTTCTTCGTTCCTTTAATTTTTGATGTTTTATCGACACCCGATAGCACTTCAATATTGATACCATCAGACAAGCCTGTTTTAATATAAGTTTTCTTAAACACCTGCGGTGTTTTGGTTTCTAATTCTACGTAAGCACTGTCTTTTTCGAACTTAATCACGCTTTCAGAAATACTCAACACAGAATCTCTACGATCCAATACAATATCAGCATTGGCACTGTATCCTGCACGAATAAAACTTCCTGGTTTTAATTTCATAGCAGCCTTAATTTCAAATTGAATTGCTCCATCTTGTTCAACTCCCTTAGGAGAAATGTATTCCAATACAGCATCATATTTTTCGGTAGTTATTGCACCAATGGTTACAATAAGTGCCATGCCTGCTTTGATTTTTCCAACTTCCGATTCGTCCACTTTCCCTAAGAAAATCATGTCTTTCATATCGGCAATGCTAGCGATGGTTGTACCCTCATTAAAGGTATTACTCTCGATAACGGAGTTGCCCACTTTCACAGGCACATTTAATACCATCCCATCAATAGTTGCGGTGATGATGGTATTCGTAGCATTCCCCATCGATTTAGAACTACCTTGTTTAATTAATTGTAAGTTATTATCGGCAGTTTCGAGTTCTTCATTCGAACTGTTAAACGATACTTCGAAGCGTTGGAATTCAGATATAGAAATCACCTTTTGATCGAACAATTTTTTATTGCGATCGTATTCTGCTTTCGCATTGTTATAGTTAATCTTCGCGCGGTTCAATCGACTTTCGGCTTCGTTCAAATTCACCACGTTCGGAATGATTTTCACACGTGCAATTTTATCACCGCGGTGTACCATCTTTCCAGCTTCTACATAGATTTCTTCGATAATACCCGAAACACGTGGCTTGATATCAATTTCCCTACGAGGAACCACAGCACCTGTAGCCACAGTTTTCTTAATGATGTTATTTACACTTGCTTTCTCAATGTTAAACACCTCAGGTGTCTTCTCTGATTTTTTCCACAAGTAAAATAATGTCCCAAGGAATACAATCCCTATTAAACTAAACACTACAATTCGAACAACTTTTTTCATATCAACTTTTTTAAAAATTCTAAATTCTAAGTTTTAAATAAATTCTAAATTCTAAATTTTCATCAGCATACTAGCATATCAGCATATTATTTAGCCATCTGCTCTCAAAGCCTCAATCGGTTTCACCTGCACAGCTCTTCTTGCTGGTATAAAGCCTGCCAATGCTCCCGAAACAATTAAGATACTCAATGCAGTTAAGGCCACATTTAAATCCACCTCGGGGTTTTTAAACATACCACCATCTGGATTTACACCCATCAGTGTATTCACTAATTCTAAAATTCCAATTCCAATTACTAATCCTAAATAACCCGCAATAGTGGTTAGGAAAACCGACTCTAAAATAATTTGTCCAATAATTTTCCAAGGTGTTGCACCTAGAGCTCTTTTGATTCCAATTTCTTTGGTTCGTTCTTTTACTACAATCAACATAATATTACTTACGCCAATTACTCCTGCGAATAGAGTACCAATACCTACAATCCAAACCAGTAAATCGATGCCATTAAATAAGCCCGAAATTTTTCCAAACTCTTTGCCCATATTCCAATGCCCAACAGCTTGTAAGTCTTCAGGAGCAATATGGTGACGTTGTTTTAATAGTTCAATTACTTTATTTTCTACAATTTCAACTGGGATATTTTTTTTCGAAGTAATCGAATACCAACCTACAACATTTCCATAATTGAATGCGGTTTGAAAAGTAGTGAAGGGAACATAAACTGTTTCTGCTTCTTGTTGTCCTTGTCCGCCTGCTTGTCCGCTACGAAATAAACCAACTACCTGGAAATACACACCATTAATACGAATGTATTGACCAATTGGATCTTCATTGTTTTCAAAAAGTATTTCTTTGACACGATTTCCAATGACCGCAATTTTACGTTTTTGTTTAATGTCTAATTCATTGATAAATCTTCCTTGTAAATGTTTTAAAGGTTGAATTTTTTGAAAGTCGGGAGAGTCACCAAACACCGAGAAGTTTCCTGTTTTTACACCTCTTGTTACATTGTTTCCACCTCTAAATCCACCAAGTTGATTACGTGCACAAACGTATTCTGCTTCAGGTATACTATTCTTTATTGCTTCCGTATCTTCATTCGTATAATTAAAACGACGACCCGGTTGAAAGCCTTCAAATGCTTTGGTTGTACGTTGTGTCCAACAGAAAAAACTATTGGTAGCGAATCCATCAAAACCTCCAACTACACCATTGCGTAAGCCATTTCCAGAGCCTAACATAATCACCAACATGAAGATACCCCAGAACACACCAAAGGCAGTAAGCGTAGTTCTTAGCTTATTCTTTTTGATGGTACTAAATATTTCTTGCCAGTTATCTTGATCAAACATATTTAACTATTTAATGATACTCTTCAATTTACTATCCGGTCCCCGAGCGGAGCCGAGGGGCTATTCGTCTCTTAGTGCTTCAATGGGTTTTATTCTTGCTGCTTTTAATGCTGGTACAAAACCTGCTACAGCACCTGCAAATATTAAGAACAAAGTAGCTCCAATAGCTACCGATAAATCAACTTCTGGGTTTCTGAAAAAATCAGAAGGGGGCATAAATTTCTTTGCTAATTCCGTTACTACTACACCCAATACTAATCCAACGTATCCTGCAAACCCTGTAATTAAAATTGACTCTTGAATAACTAGACTTACAATAGAGTAGGGAGTAGCACCGATTGCTTTTCGAACACCAATTTCTTTGGTACGTTCTTTTACTACAATCATCATAATATTACTTACCCCAACAATTCCAGCGATGATGGTACCCACTCCAATAATGCCTACAAAGAATTTTATGCCATTCAATAAATCCATTATTTGCTTGTAGTTTTCGTTATTATCAAATGCTACAAATGCACGTTCATCAGCAGGGTCTATTTTATATTTAGAATAGATGTAAGCCTTTGAATCTTCTAGCATACGCTTGCTTTGCAGCAGACTTGCATTGCCAGTACTGAACCAAATCACATCCACATAATCTTTACCATTGTATGATTTTTGCATGGTAGAAATTGGAATATAAAGTCGGTCATTATCTTGCCTGCCTTCATCTTTAAACACTCCAATAACTTTATAAAGAATACCTGAAACGTCAACATATTTACCTAATGGGTCTTCCTCTTTAAATAATGCTTCTTGTACAGGCTTACCAATTACAGCTACTTTCCTCGCTTCTTTAATGTCCATGTCATTAAGGAATCGGCCCGAAATGATATTGCATTTTTCTAATTTTGCATGGTCGGGTTGACAAGAGCGAACGAGGTAATTTCCTTTTTCGTTTTTGTAGTTTATGCTTTTTACATTTTGAACATCTTGTGCAACCGTAATGTATTCAACTCCTTCAATATTTTTTTTGATGTATTCGTAATCTTCATTTTTTAATCGAATTCTTCGTCCTGCTTGCATTCCTTTATATGGCATACTTGTTACATCACCTTGTAACCAAATGGCATTACTGGCATCCGATAAGAATTGATGTTCGGCACCATTTTTTAATCCTTGTCCTGAACCCAATAAAACAATGAGAATAAAAATTCCCCAAGCTACTGAGAAGCCAGTTAAGAACGTACGTAACCGATTTTTCTGGATCGTACTAAAAATCTCTTGCCATTTGTCGATATCAAACATTGACTAAGTTGTTTTCGATGATACCATCTTTTAAGCGAATAATTCGGTCGGTTTTTGCTGCTATATCGTGCTCATGCGTTACAATAATGATAGTCATTCCAGTATCATTGATGCTTTTAAGCAGGTTCATTACTTCATAAGAAGTTTGAGTATCCAAGGCACCAGTAGGTTCATCTGCTAATATAATTTTAGGTTCAGCTATTAATGCACGAGCAATAGCAACACGTTGTTTTTGTCCACCCGACATTTCACTTGGTAAATGTTCTGCCCAATCTTTTAACCCTACTTTATCTAAGTAGTCCATTGCAATAGCATTTCTTTTTTTACGTGAAATGCCTTTATAATATAGGGGAAGCGCAACATTCTCCATCGCGTTTTTAAAGGATATTAAATTGAAGGATTGAAACACGAACCCTAACATTTGGTTACGGTATTTTGCAGCTTGTGTTTCGCTTAAGTCTTTGATCAATGTATTGTCTAACCAATATTCTCCCTCATCATATTGGTCGAGCATACCTAGAATATTAAGCAAGGTAGATTTCCCAGAACCCGATGAGCCCATAATAGAAACAAATTCACCCTCATTGATTTTAATGTCGATGCCTTTTAGCACTTTCATCGGGTGGTTTCCTATATAATATGATTTATTGATGTTTTTTAACTCGATCATAAGACCAAGTATAAGCAATGGATTTTGCTTATGTTAGATTTTAACGGCATTGTTACAAGAAGGAAAATTTGCAAATGTTTATCACTCATTACCCATTACCCAATACTCATTACCCGATACTCAATCTGATTCCCTTAAAAAAGGAAATTGCCTTCTGTTAAGTTCTAGCTCGTATGCCAATAAGGTGTGTGTATGAACTTCTGCCGAAGTGCTAGTATACTCACATGTTCCGAAAGGATGATAAACACTGGTATGCCCGACATGTGGTATCTGATTCCCATCATCACCAATTCGATTCACTCCAATAACATAAGCTTGATTTTCTATAGCTCTTGCTTTTAGCAATGCATCCCAATGCTCCATTCTTTTTTCTGGCCAATTAGCTACAAAAACTAATACATCATACGGATTATCTTTATTGTTTCTTAACCACACAGGGAAACGCAAATCGTAGCAAATACTTAAATTAATTTTCCAATCCTTGTATTCAATAATTAATTTATTTACTCCAGCAGTATAATGTTTATGCTCGTCGCCCATGCCAAAAAGGTGACGCTTGTTATAATGTTTTACTGCACCATCTGCAGCGGCCCATATCAGTCGGTTATAATAGTTTCCTTCCTCTTCAATTATTATACTACCCGCAATTGCACAGTTTTTTGTTAGAGCCATATTTAACATCCACTTCACAGTGGTTCCATTCATTTGCTCTGCCAACTCTTTAGAATTCATACTGAATCCTGTACTGAACATCTCCGGCAGAAGAATTAAATCGGTTTCTTCAGAAATATTATTGATAAGTTTTTCAAACATTTTTAAGTTTTGTTCCTTATCTTCCCAATGTAATTCTGATTGAATAGTAGTAATTTTTAAATCTTTCATGTGGCTATATGATTCTCAAAAATAAGGAAACTAGACTATTTATTGTACTCTCTTGCTTTTTTATTGCAAACGCTGTAATTGCTGAATTTATTGGGGTGAAGATATTCTCTGTAGAAGGTACCTTAGGATTAAAAGAGCTTGATTTATCGCTATTTGGAATCGATCATTTATCCTTAAATATGTCGGCAGGGGTACTTAATTGGCCCATTGTGTTTATCATGACTGACTTAATTAACGAGTACTTTGGGAAAAGAGGAGTGAAGACCTTATCATATGTAGCCGTTGTAATGATTGCCTATGGCTTCTTTACTGTGTATGGTTCGATGAACTTACAACCTGCAGGTTTCTGGATAAATAAGACATTAAGTGATGGAACTGTAATTAATATGGATCATGCCTATAATAATATACTAGGTCAGGGGCTATGGATTATCGTAGGATCTATAGTTGCATTCTTAGTAAGTCAGCTTATTGATGTGAGTATATTTCATTGGATAAAAAAGAAAACTGGAGATAAGGGATTATGGTTAAGAGCAACTGGTTCGACTTTAGTTTCTCAACTCATCGATAGTTTTGTGGTAATCTATATTGCATTTTATATTGGTGGAAATTGGACTTTCGCACAAGTGATTGCGGTAGGTTTAGTAGGGTACATTTACAAGTCGGTTGTAGCTTTAAGTGTGACACCAATATTGTATGTTGTGCATAATGTAATCGATAAGTATTTAGGTAAAGAGCTGTCGCATAAGCTTATGGACCATGCTAAAAACGAAGATTAATAGTTTTCCACGTTTAAAACAATTCTCAATTTAATTTCTACTTTTGTATTGCTTTGGTTTCCGATTGAGGTCGGAATTAAAAGGGAATTTGGTGTAAATCCAAAACAGTCCCGCTGCTGTAAGCTCTAAAAGTGTTGTTTCATTCTAGCCACTGAGAAATCGGGAAGGCGAAACAAACAGAGTAAGTCAGAAGACCTGCCGTTGCATATACTATCACAGCTTTCGTGGATTGAAGCTCGGTAATCATTCGTTTTTACACAACGTTTTGTTATCTATTATTCCACTTGGCTATATTGAATTTAGACATGAGGAAATTACTTTTTGTTTTCATCGTATTCATATCATCGGAGGCTTATTCTTTAAGCCTTTCGGATACTACGAACATACCTGAAGTAGAAGTAAGCATTAAGAAAATCATGTTCGCTTCTGCAAGCACTAATTTCGATAGTACTCGTTTATTTGCAGCAGCAGCGCGAACATTAAGTCAGTTTTTACAAGAGAACTCTAGTGTACAATTTAAAACATATGGCACTTCGGGTTCTTCGGTGATGAGTATAAGAGGGGCGAATTCTTCGCAAAGTAAAGTATTATGGAATGGATTAGCCTTAGGCTCTCCAATGCTTAATATGAACGACGTTTCATTGCTCAATGTAAATACTACTACAGAAATTAAACTTGAAAAAGGAGGAAGCTCCGCAACGCAAGGAAATGGTGCTTTATCAGGATATATTTCATTACACACTTCAGCAGAATTTAATCAAGAAAAAATTAGTTTAACCACAGATTATTCAAGTTTACATAACCAATCTGTATTACTTAGAGTTTCTAAAGGGAATCGTTTTTTATCTAGTCAAACGAGCGTAAATGTTGCCAATGATAAGAATCAATTTAATTATAAAAACTATTCTGAATTAGGTAGTCCTATTCAAGCACAACTTAATTCTAAACGTAAGCAATTTGCAATAATTCAATCTTTTTATCTTAGGTATAAAAAGTCTACAATCGAATGGCATCAATGGTTACAAGAGAGTGGTAGGGAATTAAGTCCGGCGATATACAACCGAAACAGAACCAATTACCAGCT
>CAJBVG010000346.1 GCA_903958995.1 uncultured bacterium
GATTTAATACATAAATTAAGTTTATCGTTAAAGGAATCTGAAGAATGTAAATTCTGGTTTGAATTAATTGAAGCAAAAACTAAAATAGTAATAAGCGATAAGTGTAAAGATTATTTAGATCACATTCAAAGAGTAATTATAATTTTAATTAAGTCCTCGAAGAATTAAAATCCGTTTCCAAAGTTCAACAATTCCCAGTTTCGCTAATTCGTCAGTTCGCAAGTTCGCCGTTTCGCAAATTCGCAGTTTCGCTAATTCGTCAGTTCGTCAGTTCGCAGTTTCGCAGTTTCGCTAATTCGTCAGTTCGCAATTTCGCAAATTCGCAGTTTCGCTAATTCGTCAGTTCGCAAGTTCGCCGTTTCGCAATTTCGTTATTTCGCGAAATCCACAGGATTTCGAACCTTCTGTTTCATCAACGCCAACTCAATCACCTCTCCCATTTCATGAACGTAATGGAATCTTAAGTCTTTTATGTATCTCGGATTTATTTCTAAAATATCTTTACGATTTACGTGGCATAAAATAATGTCTTTTATACCTGCTCGTTTCGCTGCTAAAATTTTCTCTTTAATTCCGCCTACTGGAAGCACTTTGCCCCTAAGGGTAATCTCACCTGTCATGGCTAAGAAAGGCTTCACCTTGCGCTGTGTAAAGGCTGATGTAAGCGCTGTAAGCATCGTTACTCCAGCCGATGGGCCATCTTTAGGAATAGCTCCTGCAGGAACGTGAACGTGGATATCCCATTTATCAAATAATGTAGTATCGATTCCAAAATTCTTACCATGTGCTTTCAAATAAGCTAAAGCAATCACAGCAGATTCTTTCATCACATCGCCTAAACTTCCAGTAAGCGTTAACTTTCCTTTACCCGGACTTAAACTTGTTTCTATAAATAAGATGTCGCCACCCACTTGTGTCCAAGCTAAACCTGTAACTACACCAGCTACATCGTTTCCTTGGTACATATCTTTATCGTACTCCGGTGCTCCTAAAATAGTTTCAACATCGTCTTTCGTTAATGTTTTACGATATTTCTCTTTTATGGCTACACTTTTTGCAATACCACGAATTAACGTTGCTATTTTTTTCTCTAAGCCACGCACTCCAGATTCACGAGTATAGTCTTCAACTACTTTCTCAATTATTTCTGGTTTAATCTCAATATGACTAGGTTTCAAGCCATGTTGCTCTCGTTGTTTAGGGACTAAGTATTGTTTCGCAATTTCTATTTTCTCTTCAATAGTATACCCATTCACTTCAATAATTTCCATACGGTCTCTTAATGCCGGATGAATTCCACTTAATGAATTTGCAGTAGCAATGAACATTACATTTGATAAATCGAAATCTAACTCTACATAATGATCTCCAAAAGCATTGTTCTGCTCTGGGTCTAATACTTCCAATAATGCTGATGATGGATCTCCACGGAAATCATTACCAATTTTATCAATCTCGTCTAATACAAATACTGGATTTGACGATTGTGCTTTTTTAAGTGATTGAATAATGCGACCAGGCATTGCACCGATGTAAGTTTTACGGTGACCACGAATATCCGCTTCATCTCTTACCCCACCTAATGCAATACGTACATATTTTCTACCAATGGCTTTGGCAATTGATTTACCTAAAGATGTTTTACCAACTCCTGGAGGGCCAACTAAACAAAGGATTGGAGCTTTCATGTTGTGTTTTAATTTCAACACCGCTAAGTATTCTACAATTCTTTGTTTTACTTTTTCTAATCCGAAATGATCTTGATCTAAAACATCCTGAGCAAATTTCAAATCGAAATTATCGGTCGTAAATTCATTCCATGGCAATTCTAATAACAACTCTGCATAATTAATCAACACTGAATAATCTGCAGCAGCTGGATTCATGCGTTGAAGCTTATCTAACTCCTTATTAAAAGTATCGCCAACTTCTTTCGACCATTTTTTTTCTGAACCACGTAGACGAAGATTTTCGATTTCTAAATCTGGAGAATCGGCTCCTAGTTCTTCTTGTATTTGTTTTAATTGTTGATGTAAAAAATATTCGCGTTGTTGCTTATCAATATCCACTCGTACTTTCGATTGAATTTGATTTTTTAATTCTAACATTTGAAGCTCTTTCGTAAGATGCTCCAATACCATTTGTGCACGAACTTTCAAATCACCACTCTCCAACATTTTTTGTTTATCTCCAACTTCAGCGTTCATGTTAGAACTAATGAAATTAATAAGGAATGATGGGCTCTCGATATTCTTTATGGCAAAGCCAGCTTCTGAAGGGATGTTTGGTGAAAGCTGAATAATTTGCATCGACATCTCTTTCAACGTGGCGAATACTGTTTCAAAATCAGAGTCCATTACGAGTTTCGCTTCTTGGAACTTTGTAACACGAGCTTTGATGTATGGATCTTCTTGAACTAATTCTTCGAGGTTAAATCTCTTTTTCCCTTGAATAATTACGGTAGTATTACCATCGGGCATTTGCAACATCTTTAC
The DNA here is from genome assembly GCA_903958995.1 of uncultured bacterium. GTDB lineage: Bacteria > Bacteroidota > Bacteroidia > Sphingobacteriales > Sphingobacteriaceae > CAJBVG01. Next base: position 2,496 of record CAJBVG010000346.1, read on the forward strand.
GATGTATGCAATGGTTCCCACTTTCTGTAAATCGTCGAAACTAGGATCTTCTATGTTAACATCCTTTTGAGATACTACACCAATTATTTTATTACCCTTATAGGCCTCTTTTATTAATCGAATAGACTTATCTCTACCCACTGTAATAGGAATAACTACTCCCGGAAAAAGTACTGTATTGCGTAATGGTAAGATTGACAATATTTCAGGTGTTTCTTCCGAATTCATTACTTCTTCATCTTCTGATGTCAGTAATGGGAAAAACTCTGTATCGTCGTTTATGAAGCTACTTTCAAGATTTTGAATGCTAAATTGGTCAAATATGCTCATTTTTATCGTTTTCTGCGTTTAGTCAAAATGTCACAACACACACACCTTTTATGGTGAATTTGTGCATATAAGTATAATGTTCAAGGGATATGCCAAAGAATTAATTAATTCCAATTTAATTCTTGAAATTGACTTTTAGATTTAAAAATTATCGTTTTGATGACTTCTTCATGAATGCAATTTACTAAGTTCACTTGCCCATCAAATTCCTCAATCAAACAATCGTTTTTAATTTGCAAACCAGTAAAATGAAACTTTTGAGGTAGTTCTAGGTAAATCTTGCAAATATCTTTTTCAAATTTCATCCCAATCATCTTATAATTCAACGCTCGACCTTTGTGCTGAATTATAAAATGCTTTTGTAAGTATTGGTAAGAAATAGATTCAATATTTTCTTTATCACTATTGATCTGTCGCTTGAGATTACTCCCTAAGGCCTTCTCCCAATCATCCAGAAACACATTCATAATAATTTCATAGGAATGTGATTTATCGTTGTATTCTATTTGGGTAATGGACGTGAAGAATTTATGAGCTTCTGTATTGCTTTCTGGCAGAAGCAACAAAATTAAAATTGATATTATGAATATTGCTCGACGTTTCAAGTTCTAAGTTCTAAATTCTAAATTAATAGTATTGAGAAGAATTGTTTTATTACTTTAAATCTACAATAAAAAACTTACAACTTAAAATTTAGAATTTACAATTTACAATTTCATAGTGTTACTCTGTGTGTACTTTGTGTACTTTGTGACCTTTATATTTATTAGCTCACAAAGGAACACTACTAAATTGTAAATTTTAAATTTTAAATTGTTAATATTAATCACAATGTTTTCTTTTGTTTTACAATTTAGAATTTACAATTTAAAATTTAGAATTTAGAATTTATTTTTTCTCAAGTTGCATTGGATTCGGTTCCCTAGTTCTTTGCTGATCTTTAAACAATTGGAATTCCGATTCTATTGCCTTTGCAGGGAAGTAGTTATTGTTCATGTTAATATCTGCTGTTTCTTGCAATGGGTCTAAGCTAAATTGTTTCACTTTCTTATTCGTAACAATCATCTTCGACACTTTAACATTATTCTTTCTCCAAATCTCTGCTGGAATTCGTTTCATTTCTTTTGTGCCGTCTTCAAATTCCATTTCAATTAAAA
>CAJBVG010000347.1 GCA_903958995.1 uncultured bacterium
CGACGCGATAAATCGCGTCGGAACTTACTATTTTGTCGAAGCGAGGACGCTTCGACGAACACAATTTTCAAAACTATTTTTTAACTGGTGGTGCCATTACAGTACCGCAATGGTTGCAAATTCTATGTTCTTCAGAAGAGTAGAATTTCTCCATTACTGGTGGTAATTGTTTTACGATATCGGTTACTAAGAAATACTCTTCGTATAATTTTTCGTTACAGCTTTCGCAGAACCATAGGAAACCATCAAGTTCGGTATCTCTAACTTTCTCAATTACTAAACCTACCGTGTTTTCTGGACGTTGAGGAGAATGAGGAGTTTTTGGAGGTAATAAGAACATGTCGCCTTCATTAATTGGAATATCAACAGGCTTACCGTCTTCTATAATGCGGAGAACCATATTTCCTTCAAACTGAATATATAGTTCTTCGCTTTCATTGTAATGAAAATCCTTGCGTGAGTTCGGTCCACCTACAACCATTACGATAAAATTTTCAGCGTCTTTATATACGCATTGATTACCTACTGGTGGTTTTAATAGATGTCTATTATCATCTATCCACTTTTTAAAGTTAAATGGTCTTTGTATTGCCATGGTTTGAAATATTAGATTTCGTAAATGTACAATTTGGAATATGCATTACAAAGCATTTAAACAAGCATTTTTCATTTCGGAGTATGCCGTACTTATGTATCTTTGATAAAAATTTAGACTATGAATTTAGACTTAAGCGGTAAAAGAGCACTGGTATGTGGTAGTACACAAGGAATTGGGAAAGCAATTGCCTTGGAATTAGTACATCTAGGAGCCAAAGTAACCTTATTAGCTCGTAACGAGCAGGGACTAAAAGATGTATTGGCTGAGTTACCTCAGAATGCAGGACATGAATACTTAGTAGCTGATTTTTCTGATTATAAAAATGTTCAATTTAAGGTTGGGAAATACCTTGAAAACAATACTATAGACATATTAATCAATAATACTGGTGGACCTCCTGCTGGACCTATCGTAGATGCTGATGCTACCGCTTTTATGGCTGCCTATCAATCCCATTTATTATGTAATCATGTATTGGTACAAGCCGTATTACCGCATATGCGTACAAAACAATGGGGCCGAATAATCAACGTGGTATCTACTTCTGTTCGTCAGCCGTTAAAAGGCTTAGGCGTTTCTAATAGTACTCGTGCAGCAGTTGCTGGTTGGGCTAAAACATTAAGTTTTGAAGTAGCTAAAGATGGGATTACCGTAAATAACGTATTACCAGGTGCTACAAAAACCATTCGATTAGAAAATATAATTCAAGGGAAAGCATCTAAAACTAATCATGCTGTAGATGAAGTGGAAAAGGAAATGCTAGCTGAAATTCCAGCAGGGCGTTTCGGATCTGCTGAAGAAATTGCAAGTTTAACAGCCTTCTTATCATCTCCATCTGCTGGGTACATTAACGGACAAAGTATTGCTGTTGATGGGGGGAGAACTACTGCGTTTTAATATGTTAATGTGATAATTTGTTAATATTAAATTTCGTTCGTCGGAGCGTCCTCG
>CAJBVG010000348.1 GCA_903958995.1 uncultured bacterium
ATGGGCGATTTCGAAGCGCCTCCTGGTGGATTAAGTGTTGTGGTAGATTGCGATCAATATAAAAAGAATAATCAGTCCACTAGCAATCCTGGCTTAGAGTTTTAATACTATGCAAGATTTCGATCATCGAAAATCATTAGAAAATATACCTCACAAACCTGGGGTGTACCAATATTTCGATGAAGAGGGAACCCTAATTTATATTGGTAAGGCTAAAGATTTACGAAACAGAGTTTCTTCCTATTTTAATAACGATAATGTAAACGCAAAAACGAAAACCTTAGTTAGGAAAATTCGTGATATAAAATTTACCATTGTTGATACGGAGATTGATGCTTGGTTGCTAGAAAACTCCTTAATTAAAAAACATCAACCACGTTATAACGTACTCTTAAAAGACGATAAAACTTACCCGTCTATTTGTATAAAGAAAGAACGATTTCCTAGAATATTCTCTACTCGTACTATAACCAAAGATGGCTCAACTTATTTAGGTCCTTATGCAAGTGGCCGAATGATGAATACTATTTTAGAGCTAATTAAAACTTTGTATCCAATACGTACTTGTAATTTTGCATTATCTCAAGAGAATATCAAAGCAGGGAAATTCAAAGTGTGTTTAGAATATCAAATTGGAAATTGCAAAGGCCCCTGCCAAGATTTTCAATCCATCGATGAATACGATGAGAACATTAAAGAGATTAAAGAAATTTTGAGAGGAAACATTTCGCCTGTATTGCAACATTTAAAATCTGAAATGAATTCATTTGCCGCGAATATGAATTTCGAATCGGCTAATATTTATAAAGAGAAAATCGAAACCTTAGAAAACTACCAAAGTAAATCAACCGTAGTAAGCACAATCATTGATAACATTGATGTTTTCGCGATTAGCTCTGATGAGAAAATTGCATTCGTAAACTACTTAAAAGTTAATAAGGGAACTATTTCTCAAACACAAACTATTGAGATTAGAAAAAAATTAGACGAGACGGATGAGGAATTATTAATCTTAGCCATATCCGATTTTAGAAATAAATTCAGCAGTACTGCACGTGAAATTATTGTACCATTTGAAATTAATGTTGATACTGAAGAAAACATAAAATTCATAGTGCCAAAGTTGGGCGACAAAAAGAATCTGCTAGAACTATCGATGAAGAATGTAATGTTCTTCAAGAAATCTAAACTTGAGCAATACGAAAAACTAAATCCGGATGCTCGTACAGAACGTTTACTTTTGCAACTTCAAAAAGATTTGCGAATGAACCAATTGCCAAAGCACATCGAGTGTTTTGATAACTCTAACTTTCAAGGCAAATATCCAGTATCAGCCATAGTAGTATTTAAAGACGCTAAGCCATCTAAAAAAGATTACCGACATTTTAACGTGAAAACTGTAGAAGGTCCAAATGATTTCGCTACAATGGAAGAAGCCGTTTATAGGCGTTATAAGCGCGTAATGGAAGAAGAAGGCGAATTGCCTCATCTTATTATTATAGATGGTGGTAAGGGTCAATTATCATCAGCCATGACTAGTTTGAAGAAGCTAGGCATCTCCAAAAAAGTAACCGTGATTGGAATTGCAAAACGATTAGAAGAAATTTATTACCCAGGCGATTCTTTGCCATTATATATCGATAAGAAATCGGAAAGTTTGAAGTTAATTCAGCATTTGCGCGATGAAGCCCATCGATTCGGCATTACCTTTCACCGTAGTAAACGAGATAAAGGGACATTAAAATCTGAACTTCAAGATATCCCGGGCATAGGCACAACAACCTTAGAGAAATTACTTACCAAATTCAAATCGGTAAAAAAGATCAGAGAGTCTAGTGATGAAGAGTTGGCAAGTGTTTTAAACAAGAACCAACTGATTGCCCTAAGAGAGTATTTTAAATAACCCCTCAACTTTGCTTCGTAGTACTATACCGTTCGTCGG
>CAJBVG010000349.1 GCA_903958995.1 uncultured bacterium
CCCCTGAAAACAGTGAATCCGGAGCACATCGATCTTTCAAAATCACAAGCCTTTAACGACATTAATATTTCCGCGGTTGCCGACAGGTTTCGTTTTGGAGAAATAACAGGCATCACCTTATTTTATGAAAACAAAGGATTGGTGGAGCAAGATGTAGACATTAATTTAAAACTCAGTGAACCCATGAAAATGTTCAACAGTTTTCCGATGCCCAACAATTATTCCGAAACCAATTACACTTGGCACATTAATAAAGTACCTGCACAATACCGTGGCATTATTACCCTATCTGTCCGCGCACCCAATATAGAAAGCACCACAGCGAAAGAGCAAAAAATCTCGACAGTAATCTCCCCAAGCATAGGAGATGAAAATGTGAGGGATAATGAGATGGAATTGTTGAGGAGTATCGAGTAGTAAATTAGGAATTAGGAATTAGGAATTTTGAGTTGTTCGTCGAAGCCGGTAGCTTCGGCTCCGCTCAGCCACCGGCACAATTAATTAGTTACTCGTAGAAGTTTGCCGTTCGTCGAAGCGTCCTCGCTTCGACAATTAACATTAAGCTCCGACGCGATCGGTTACTGAGCGGAGCCGAAGTGCGCGTCGATAGTAGTATAAGAAAAAGTCGAAGCGAGGACGCTTCGACGAACAAAAAAAAAGTCGAAGTATCAAACTTCGACTTTTTTTGTCCAGTGTCCAGTGTCCAGTGTGCTTTGTCCAGTGTCCACAACTCACAACTCACAACTCAATTTATCTTCAGTCTGCTAAAATAATTCGACAACTTCAAGTCCTTTGTACCTTGTGAGTAATTATAAAATCCCTGTTTAGATTTTACGCCTAGTTCACCAGCGGCAACCATTTTCACTAAGAGTGGGCATGGTGCATATTTCGGATTTCCGAAACCATCATGCAATACATTTAAAATTGCTAAACATACGTCGAGGCCAATAAAATCAGCTAATTGCAATGGACCCATTGGGTGTGCCATTCCTAATTTCATTACGGTATCAATTTCTTCAATACCAGCAACACCTTCGTAAAGCGTATAAATAGCTTCGTTAATCATCGGCATTAAAATACGATTAGCAACAAAGCCTGGGTAATCATTTACTAGGGTAGGAACCTTTTGTATTTTTTTCGATAATTCAACAATAATATCGCAAACTACTTCTTCAGTTTGGTAACCCTTGATTATTTCTACCAATTTCATAACTGGAACTGGATTCATAAAATGCATGCCAATAACTTTATTCGCACGGCCTGATGCAGCACCGATTTCAGTAATAGAAATCGATGAAGTATTCGTAGCTAAAATAGTCTCTGGAGAAGTGAACGTTCCCAAGTCCTTAAAGATTTTCATCTTAATGGCTGGGTTTTCTGTTGCTGCTTCAATTACTAAATCGGCATGCTGAACACCCGATTGTAAATCGGTATAAGTAGTTAAGTTTTTTAAGGTCTGTGATTTTGTTTCTTCAGTGATACTACCTTTAGAAACCATACGATCGAGGTTCTTACCAATGGTATCTAATGCACGTTGTAGTGCATCTGGATTTACATCGATTAAGTTTACTTGATAGCCGAATTGAGCAAAAACATGCGCAATACCGTTACCCATTGTACCTGATCCTATAACTGATATAATTTTCATGGTTTGTACGTATTAAATTTTCGTCAAATATACAGGAATAATCAAATTATAAACCTTTAACAATGCTCTCCAGGATACTCATTCCTTGGTCGATGTATTTCTTTTCTATTGTTAATGCCGGACGGAAACGTATAGTGTTTGAACCACAACCCAAGAACATAACGTTTTGCTCCATACCTTTCGATACAAATTTATCACGCATAGCTTTAGTAGGGAAATCAAATGCTACCATTAATCCTTTACCACGTACGTTGGTAATTTTCGACTCGCGTTTCGAGATGTCGAGAATAGTATCGTATAAGTAATCTCCAACTGTTGCAGCGTTTTCTATTAAGTTATCTTCTTCAATAATTTCCATAATTCGTGATGAACGAACCATATCAACTAAGTTACCACCCCAAGTAGAGTTGATACGTGAAGGAACATTAAATACGTTCGTTTCAATTTCATCCACTTTAGAACCTGCTAAGATTCCACATACTTGCATTTTCTTACCGAAAGCTAAAATATCAGGACGAGCTTTCTCTCCAAAGTGTTCGTGAGCCCAGAATTTACCAGTTAATCCCACACCACTTTGTACTTCATCATAAATTAAGAACGCATCATTCTCATCTGCTAAAACCCTTAATTTCTCAAGGTATTCGGTACGGAAATGATTATCGCCTCCTTCTGATTGAATTGGCTCGATAATGATGGCACAAATCTCATCAGGATTATTTTTGAAAGCATTTTTTATTTGATTGATAGATAGTTCTTCTCGTTGTAATAAATCTTCATAACTATCATCAGAATAAGGGAAAGTCATTTTTGGATTTGATACTCTCGGCCAGTCGAACTTTGCAAACCATTTCGTTTTATCTGGTAAAGTATTCGTTAAACTCAATGTATATCCAGAACGGCCATGGAAAGCTTGCTCGAAATGCAATACTTTAAATCCTTTTTCTTCTGTATATCCTTTTAGGAAATTCTTTTGCACTTTCCAATCCATCGCTACTTTCAAAGCATTCTCTATCGCTAATGAACCACCTGCAATAAAAAAGGCATGTGGCAAATACGAAGGAATACCTACTCTCGAAAATGTTTCAACGAATTGTGCGTATTGCGAAGTATAAACATCAGAATTTGATGGGTTCGTTAAAGCAGCCAACATTAGGTTCTTTTTGAACTCCTCATCATTTACCATTTTAGGGTGATTGTAACCCAATGGAACTGAAGCAAAACAAGTAAAAAAGTCTAATAATTTTCGATCATTTTTAACATCGTGTATCCACACGCCATTACTTTTTTCCATGTCGAAAACCATGTCGTAACCATCGGCTAAAATGTGTTTACTTAGGGTCTCTTGTACTTGATTTGGAGAAATTGTTACTTTATACATTGCTATAGTGTTTTGACAAAGGTAGGCAAAAAAACACCTCAACTAGTATAAAAAGTGCTTTTTTACGCACTTTGGAGGAATATTCTTTAGGTAATAACCCAATGAGAATTAAGTTCCGTTAAACTCGAAATTTCAGAAAATTATCGAGGTAAGTAGGGTAGGAATGCATCCAGTTTTCCCAAGTTCCCAAGCAATCCGCCTGTATGAATGAACAAAATCTTACCACTTCCATCCGGATTCCCTTTCATCCACTCGTAACATTTCATCATCGCTTTGCCGGTATAGATAGGGTCGAGCATGATGCCTGTGTTTTGCTGAAATGTTATGCAGAATTGCAGGAGCTCGGGACTGTGTTGCCCATATCGCATAGGGGTATCGAGTATCGAGTATCGAGTATCGAGGTACGAGTTACGAGATACGAAATACGAGAGTCTATTCACATTATCAGTTACCTCATCTACACCCCGATGAACAACCACCGAGTGCACATGAGTATGGAGTTGTTTTTTATTGATGGCATTGATGATACCAGCAGTGGTGCAACCGGTGCCGGCTGCAAGGAAAATATCCGTATAGGTATCAGTTAGTTCGTCAATAATTTCTTCACAACCTAAACTGCCTTCGGCAGACATTCCTCCTTCATCTACAAAGAATGCAGTATCATCTTTTTCGAAATATTTTTTGAATAATGCAGGCTTATCTCGGTATTCATCTCTGCTCACTCGAATAAATTGCATGCCCATCATTCTCGAAATAATCATCATTGTATTCTCGGTTTGCTCTTCATCACCGCGCACAAAAGCAATGCTCTTTAATTGGAACTTCGCTGCCGCGGAAGCCAATGCCAGCAAGTGATTGGAGTAGGCACCTCCAAAACTAACAAGTGTTGTTTTTCCTTGTTTATGCGCTTCTTGTAAAGTGAATTTTAGCTTCCTCCATTTATTTCCCGAGATGAGTGGATCTATTAAATCATCACGTTTAATAAACAAACTATATCCATCCGGAACATCGTAAGTAATTTGCTCAACAGGGGAGTGGATAGGGAATTCGAACATGCTGCAACGTTAATAAAAAAACCTCTAAAAGTTGGAGCTCTTAGAGGTTTCTTCGTGATTATATTTTTTAATTATTTCAAATCGATATTGATACCAACACCAAATGTTGCCATTGGGTATTCAGCAAAAGTATAACTTCCTTGGAACGTTAACACTAGAAGTTTTAATCGTGCTCCTAAAGTTGCACTCATTCCATTTGCTCCATCAACATCGAAGTTAACAGGATCAGTAACTTTAGTAACCACTTTATTTCCAAAATTTGGATCAGTAGTTCTTGTTTCTACTGATGTTATTGGGAAATCACCATTTAAGCTTATGGTTGTTTTACTTGATTGGTAGTTCGCACCGCCATATACCGTTAACATTAATAATTTCTTCGATAATATTAATCCGAATGTGCTTGCAGTCGTATTTAATTTCATCGCTTGATCTGCATACACACCATTGTTTCCTGTTTGTGTTGCCACACCAGCATCTGGAGTTAATCCTAATCCTACATTTACATCTAGTTTAGTATAACCGAAATAAGCAGCCATATCAAACGGTAATTTATTAACTACTGGAATCCATTGCTTAATATCATGTTTAATACCAAAGCCTTTTAATCCCATATCAAAATCTCCAGCAGAAACAGTTGGTATATAACGAACAATTACTTCGGTGTTTTTAATTAATCCCACCGCTAATTGAACTGTTGGTGCTCCCGAGAAAGGTAGTCCCGCACCAGTAGGTGCCGAAAAACGTGCCACTTCTATAGCAGGTGCTCCAATAACTGGACTCGCTTGTGTTAATACAAATTCTGGATTATTATTTGGTGTTAAACTGCCTGAAACCGTTTGTCCAGTATGGTTTGAAGGGTTTCCTAAAGTTAATTTTGAGAATCCTAATGTACTCGCATCATAAGTGCGATCTACTGTAGGCACGATACATGCATTCATTGCTAATGTTACATCGAATCTTCCCAATCCGTGCGTTTTAGCGGTATTATACCAACCACCGTTTAATCCTGCACCAAAGCCTCTAAAGAATGGTGTAGTGTAAGCTTTCACTAATAGACTTGCATCAGCTACACCACCTTTTAGCATCTCTGCTACTTGTACTTGTGCAAATGTTTGTTGATGTATGGATAAACAAGCAATCGCTATAGCGGCCACTTTCAATCCCTTTTTTAATGAGGTAAGTTTTGTCATCGTATTCAGTTTAAGTAAGTTTCGTTAGTTAAAAATAATAAAAATCTTTCTGCTTATTATAATTATTCATCTAAAACTTCGAAGTTTCGATAATTTGTCAATTCGATAGTTCGCGAAGTAATATTAAAATAATTTTCTTTGAAAATTATTTTAATATTACTTCGGTAGCCCCATAGCCAAATTTTTCTTTTCTCGCATCTTTAAATGTCTTCACATGTGGATGCTTCCCTAATTGCTTATGGATCTCGTTACGCAAGGTGCCGTTACCCACTCCATGAATAAAAATAATGTTTTGGAAATGATGAACAATTGCACCTTCTAAATTTTTATGAAACGCCGCGAGCTGAAACCTCAACATTTCCTCGGCACTCATGCTCGGAAATTGATCCGTTAATTCCTCAATATGTAAATCAACCTCTCTGTTGGGTGTATCTAATTTAGGCTCAGCATACGATTTCGTTAGCATTTGCTCAATTAGCTCTTCTTTGTCGAATTGAATAGTATGATCGCTCTCTAACTCCGTGATGTATCCTTTTTTATTGATGAAAGGGATTTCCTTTTCGGTAGTTAATATGTTTTTCGCTTTAATGTTTTTTCTAAACACCTTCGGCTGATTAGGAGTGTATGCTCCTTGTTGATGATAGATAATTTGCAAATGGAAGATCCATCCTTGATCAAATTCACTTACCGTATGAGTTGATATTCTGGTCGCTGTATTTGCTTTTACTACATCACCAAAAATACCTTCAAAAATATCTTTCTTTTGTATCGTTACGGCAGTCAATAAATCGTAGGGACTAGAATTAATAAGATGTAAATGATAAAGATGTCCAATCTTATCGTCTTTATGAACGGCTAAGTACAGCTTGTCTTCTGCACCTTTTGCAATCTTGGAAACTGCACCGCTAATCTCTTCAAAGTCTTCTCTTAATTGCGATTCACCCGTTTGTACTAATACAATTTCATTCGCCAATACCGTGATTTCAAAATCACCATCGATAGTAACACCTACCAATTGATGATCGATAATCCTAGTCACAACCCCTTCTTGTTTTTCGTTTAAGAAACGAACGTAATCGCCTATTTTGTACATGTTTTCTGAGTATCGGGTATTGAGTATCGGGTATCGAGTTATTGATTAATTATATAATTTTATAATTTCTCGATACCCGATACCCACTACTCGATACTATGTTAAAAGTGTTGCTTTAGTAGCCTTCAAAACTGCAAACGATTCTTCCGAGGTAGCTGCTTCTGAGTAGGTACGTAAAACGGGTTCTGTTCCCGATGGACGAATCATTACCCATCCGCCGTTGTCGAGGTGGAATTTAAATCCATCCATGTCTTCTACCGAAGTAACGTTATACTTTCCGAATGCTTTATATTTTCCTGCTTTGCAGTTTTCTATGATGCTTAATTTTAAGGATTCATCTAAGTGTAAGTCGTCGCGTTCTACTGCAAAGGTGCCCACTACTTCGTATACTTCTTCAATTAATTCACGTAATGATTTACCTGTTTTCGCCATGAACTCCCAAATCGTTAGTCCAATCCAAATACCATCGCGCTCTGGGATGTGCCCTGTAATTGCAATACCTCCCGACTCTTCACCTCCTGCTAAAAATGGTTCATTGTTTTCTACCATAATTTCGCAGATGTACTTGAATCCAATTTTAGTGATTTGCTGATGCAAACCATATGCCTTACACAACTCATCAATCTTTCGTGTGCAAGAGAACGTAGTGATTACTTGTCCGGTTTGGTTTTTGTATTTCACCAAATAGTGAATCAACAATAAAATGATATGGTGAGAATCCACAAAGTTTCCTTCATCATCATATAAACCTATACGATCCGCGTCACCATCGGTTGCTAATGCCGAGTCAATATTGCCTGATATTTTAATGATTTCAGAAAGCTCTTGTAAGTTTTTATGAATAGGCTCGGGCGCTTGTCCGTCGAACCCTGGGTTATGTTCGCAATGTAAAAAGGTCGCATCTGGAAGGATTTTACGCATTACATCTTGACCAGCACCATACATTGCATCGTATGCTAAATTCAAATTTGAATTACGTATCGCATCCATATCAAATGATGCTTCTACATGTTCCAAATACATCGTCTCCATGTCTACATAACTCACTAATCCTTTATCAATATAGTTTTGTAAACTTTCTGTTTTAATAGGTAGGGTAGTTGGAATCAAATCTTCTACTGCTGAAATTTCTGCTGGAGTTGCAGGTCCGCCGTAAGAAGCCTTTATTTTAAATCCGTTGTATTCTGCTGGGTTATGACTAGCGGTAATAATTATTCCAGCACTTGCTGATAATTTTACCGTAGCTAATGATATCATTGGTGTACTTACAAATGCAGTATCACACATATGAACTTTAATTCCTTCTGCAGCCATTACACGTGCAACAGCATCAATAAATAATTTACCCCCAAAGCGGCAATCATTTCCTAATGTGATACTTGGGGTAGCGCTATTGCTTTTTAACCATTGTGCCGTTCCATAAGCAACACGTTCTACATTTTCAACGGTGAATTCTTTCGCTATAATCGCTCTCCAACCGTCTGTGCCAAATTTAATCTTAGTCATGTTCGTTCTTAAATA
>CAJBVG010000350.1 GCA_903958995.1 uncultured bacterium
GGCAATGAAGCAGATTTATATACAAAACATAAGTCTTCTGTATTTCCATCGAATAAACGTGTAATGATTGTTGATACTGTGGGTTTATTAAATAGCATCTACCAATACGCTACCTATTGCTATGTTGGTGGGGGCTTTGGAGTTGGTATTCATAATACTTTGGAGGCCGCAGCCTATGGGAAGCCTGTATTCTTCGGACCAAATTACCAGAAGTTTTCGGAAGCGAAGTCGTTAATACAAATTAATGCATCGAAGAGCATTTCATCTCCTTCAGAATTAATTGAACAGATTAAATTACTCGAAGGCAATAATGCTTCTTACCTTGAAAAATGTACAGCAGCGAAGAATTTCGTTCTTTCGGAGAAAGGTGCTACCAAAAAAATAATTACTCAACTGAAAAAAGAAAATTACCTTCTTAGTTAAGCGCAATATTCTCTAGTGCATCAATCCACATGGGGTGATCGTTCAATCCTGGTACCAACTGAATTTTTTCTCCTCCTACTGCTTCGAATTCTAATTGATATTCTTCTGCAATTTCGTAGATGGTTTCTAAGCAATCGGCGACAAAGGCTGGGCAGAATACTAAAACTCTTTTCTTGCCTTGATGGGCAAGTTCTTCAATAACTTTAGAAGTGTAGGGTTGAATCCAAGGATCTCGTCCTAAACGAGATTGGAATGATATAGAGAATTGAGATTTTTCTAACCCTAGTTTTTTAGCAATAGCAAAAGCTGTTTGATAACATTGTGCGGAGTAGCAAAACTGATTATTTTCAGTAATCTCCTCACAACATTTTCCAACCTTTTGGCAGTGAGCTCCACTTGGATCTGTGTTTATTAACTGACGAACGGGTAAGCCATGGAAACTAAATAATACATGGTCGTATGAATCTTTTAACAATGCTTTGCCTTGTTCTGCAAATGCATCAATCATCATTGGGTGATTGTAATAAGAATTAACAAATTCAATTTTCGGAACAATTTGCCATTTACTAATTATGTCCATAACCTTTTCGTGCACAGAACCGGTAGTTGCCGATGCATATTGAGGGAACAATGGAATAACTTTAATGTCGAATATTTTTCTTTTGTAAAAATCATTCAGTACTGACTCTATCGAAGGACTTTGGTAACGCATTGCTAAATCAACGTGGTAAGCATCACCCATCTTTTGTTGCAATAACGCTTTCACACGTAAGCCGTATACCATTAGCGGTGATCCCTTATCAGTCCAAATTGCTTTATACGATTTAGCAGATTTCGGACCACGGAACGGAGCAATAATCCCTTTTACTAATAATGTTCTACCAACAGCATTGATATCAATCACTCTTGGATCCATTAAAAATTCTCTTAAATATTTACGAACATCAGGAACACTAGGGCTATCTGGCGTTCCTAAATTAATTAATAAAATACCCTTCTTATCAGTCATATTACCATTCTAAAATAAATCCAATTGCAGGTAATGTATTACCGATAGGATTGTCTATTAATTTTGTTTTGTATTTTGTTGGATCAGTTGGATCATCTTGTGCTAAACCATTAGCGTCTCTATCCAACAAGAAATTCTGAGGCAGTTGATAAACAAATCCAGTAATATTTTGAATATCCATAAAAATATTAAAACTAAATTTCTTGAAGTTGTATTTCTTATCGATACGAACATCCATTTGATAGAAGTTGCTTAAGCGATTTTCATTTAAACGTGAGTAATCTAACGTGCCTTGTGGATTGATATCGTAATTCGTTTTGATTGATGAAGTACTAACATTATATGGTGTATATGGAGCTCCACCTGCTAATCTAATTTTTGCACCTACTTCCCAATTGCGTTTAAATATTTTACCTGCTGTTAAGCTAACGATGTAACGATTATCCCAAGCAGAAGCAACATATTGATTGTATTTATCTTGGAATTCACTTCTTACAAAAGTTAATGCCACAATACCATAAAATCCTTTTTGTAATTTCTGTTGAGCTAAGAACTCTAATCCGTAGCTACGACCTTTAGTTAAGCCAGCTACCGGACGATCGCCTACTACACCGAAGTCTGTGCCTAGGTTAGCCAAAGGGATGGTATCACCAGCTGTTGCAAGCATCGGATAGTTTTCGTAAAGTTTATAAAATCCTTCAACCGTAAATTTCAGGTTCGATATGGTGTTGTATTCTAAACCTATTACAGATTGAGTATTACTGATGTATTTTACATTTTTGTTTAACAAATCTCCAGCTGTATTTCTATACCCTAAAACAGTGTATGCAGGAGTTTGATAATAGATGCCCATGTTAGCATTAATACTAATCTTCTCATTTAAAGCATAGGAAGCTGATAAGCGAGGAGACAATTGATTTAGAGGATTACTCATGGTTGATGAGAACGTATTTCCATCAGCTCGTAATCCTGCAGATACTTGCAAACGCTCTTTTAAATAACCCTTACTTGCTTGAGCAAAAAATCCGTATTTGTTAAAGTTCAATTCCGATGTATAATCAATTAATCCAAATGGAGTAATGTTATTGGTAGCATTGGTATATGTAGCAGATTCGACACTTACGCCGTAGTTTAGTTTGTACCCATTTGCAATGTTTGTATTCTCTACACGCAATTTGTTTTCAATTTCTTTAGAAGAGTAATCGATTAGCTTCGCCTTTGATCTATCGTTATCTTGGAATTTTTCTGTGGTATTGTTTAAATAATTTCTACTGATCACTAGTGTAGAAAACCCATTCGCTCTAAAGTGTTTATAGTTCGCACCAAGTGTATAATTCTTCTGCCCGAACACCGGTAAAATTTGTAATTGATACTTTTGATCTTCTGTTTTATTCGCATCAAGGTTTAAGCTAAAATCATCTAGTGCACCTAAGCCAATAAATGTGATTTCATTTTTTGAATCGATTTTAGATTTCACTCTAAATTGAAAATCGTTGTATTCTGGTAAAAATGAAAGTTCAAGTGCTTTAAATAAAAACTGTAAATAAGATCTACGATAGGAAGCAATAAAAGTGGTGTTCTTCCCTATCGGGCCTTCTACTACGGTAGCCAAATCGCTAGAACCTAATGTTAATGAAGCTCCTGTACGATCGGTACGACCATCCTTAAATTTAAAATCGAATACTGAACTTAATGAATTGCCACGATTGGCTGGAAATGCACCTGAATAAAAATCAACTTCCTTTATAAAATCAACATTTAATAAACCTACCGGACCACCAGTAGAACCTTGTGTAGCGAAGTGATTAATATTTGGAATTTCAATACCATCGAGGTAAAATTTATTTTCATTTGGAGCACCACCACGAATGATGATATCATTTCTAAAACTTACTGTAGAAGCAACACCAGGTAATGATTGAATAACTTTAGAGATATCTCTACCTCCACCTGGGTTACGTTTTATTTCTGATATCCCTATAGTTCGTAATGATACTGGACTTTCTTGTGGTTTGTAAAAAGTGGCTGCCTTAACGACAACTTCGGCAATGTTTTTAGATTCTTCTTCTAAATCTGCATCGATAATAGCAGGCTTAGAATTGGAGACCTGTACTTCATACACCATTATACTTTTAAATCCGATATATTTAAATTCGATATTATAAAATCCAGGCTTTAGTTTTTCGATGCTGTATTTACCATTAGCATCTGTAAGCGCACCAGTGGAAGTGCCCTGAATGATTACGGTTACCGAAGGTAATGCTTCATTGTTGATGGCATTTTTTACACTTCCTCGGATAATACCATTTTGGGCAAACAAGGTCGTTGAAATGAAAAGACTGCAAACTGCGAATAGAGAAATTAATTTTCGCAGGTTTAAATGAATAAACGAATTCATAATAATAAGGGAATTAGTTGGTTTTGTTTTTTCGTTGTTCTAAGAAATATCGGAAAGGAACGATAAGCATTCCGAAGTTTTCACCATCTTCTTTCCCAAGATGCTTGTGATGCATTTTGTGTGCTCTACGAATACCACGCACATATGTATTATCCCAATTACGAAACCATTTGAATCGTTGATGAATAATTACATCGTGTACAAAAAAGTAGCTGATGCCGTAAAGTAAAATGCCTAAGCCAATGAAGAATCTAAAATCATGATATAAAGCACCTGTAATAAAACAGTATGCAGATGGAATTGCAAAGATGAAAAAGAAGGCATCATTTTTTTCAAAAAAACCAGGTTCTACTTGATGGTGATCTTTGTGTAAGTACCACAAGAATCCATGCATTACATATTTATGTGCAAACCATGCTACAAATTCCATGAATGCATAAGCACCGAATGTTATTAGAATACTAGATATTATCATTATTAATACGCTGTTAAAATACTTTTTACTTTTTCCATTAACCACATCGGAGTTGATGTTGCGCCACAAATACCTACTCTATCTTTTGCTTCAAACATTGTAGGGCTAAGCTCTTCAGGAGAAGAGACGAAATAGGTGTTCACATTATTTTGTCGGCAAACATCATATAATATTTTGCCGTTCGATGATTTTCTGCCGGAAACAAATACAATCTTATCGTAATTTTTTACAAACACTTTCAATTCATTATCACGGTTCGACACTTGTCTGCAAATAGTATCATTTGCTTTTACTTTATAACCTCTACCAATCAATTCATCCTTGATAGCATAGAACTTATCTGTGCTTTTTGTAGTTTGGCTGTATAAAGTAAATGATGAAGGTAAATCAACACCATCTAGTTCTTTTAAATCTTGAAATACCACAGCATCGCCATTAGTTTGACCTTGCAAACCGATAACTTCAGCATGTCCGTGTTTTCCGTAGATGTAGATTTTCTCTTGATCATCAAAAGAGTTTTTCACTCTGTTCTGAAGTTTTAATACAACAGGACAAGATGCATCCATTAAAATAATATTGTTTTCTAAAGCAATTTGATAGGTTGCAGGAGGTTCACCATGTGCGCGAATAAGTACACGCTCATTTTTTAACTCTTTAAATTCATCGTGATTGATGATACGAAGGCCTTTTAATTTTAAGCGTTCCACTTCCTCATCATTATGAACGATATCGCCTAAGCAATATAAATAGCCTTGTTCTTCCAGAATTTCTTCGGCCATTTCAATGGCATAAACCACACCAAAGCAAAAACCAGATTCCTGATCGATGGTAACCGATAAATTTAACATTCCTTTATTTTTACCAAAAGTACTCATAATTGATTGAAGAGTTTTAACCAAGCTAATTGTGACATTAACAATATTGTCTCGTAAATGTTTAGGCAACAATCCCATTTTTCACTAAATATTCAGCAATTTGAACTGCATTGGTAGCAGCGCCTTTACGTAAATTATCAGAAACTACCCATAGATTTAACGAATTCTTTTGAGATTCATCTCTACGAATACGGCCTACAAATACAGCATCTTTATTATGAGCCGTTAATGGCATTGGGTAAATTAAGTTCGAAGGATCATCTTGTAACACCACTCCATCTGATTGCGAAAGTAACTTCTTTACCTCCTCAATATTAAAATCATTCTCAAATTCGATATTGATAGATTCGGAATGACCACCCATTACTGGAATACGTACAGTTGTTGCAGTAACCTGAATTGAGTCGTCGCCCATAATTTTTTTAGTCTCCAATATCATCTTCATTTCCTCTTTGGTGTATCCATTTTCTGTAAACACATCTATTTGAGGAATAACATTAAGATCAATAGTGTAAGGGTAAGCCATTTCAGTCTCAACACCTTTGCGTTCATTCATCAATTGGTTTACTGCTTTAACACCAGTACCTGTAACCGATTGATAAGTTGAAACCACTACTCGTTTAATTTTATATTTTTCGTGAAGTGGCTGTAAT
This sequence comes from uncultured bacterium, assembly GCA_903958995.1. Taxonomy (GTDB): domain Bacteria; phylum Bacteroidota; class Bacteroidia; order Sphingobacteriales; family Sphingobacteriaceae; genus CAJBVG01. The sequence goes on from CAJBVG010000350.1 coordinate 5,834, forward strand.
ACCACTACCATTTGAATGGTGGAGCAATTAGGGTTAGCAATAATTTTATCGGTAGCGGATAATACGTGAGCATTAACTTCTGGAACAACTAGTGCAATAGAAGGATCCATTCGCCAAGCAGAAGAGTTATCGATAACTACGGTGCCCACTTCCGCAAAACGTGGAGCTTCTTTTTGTGAGGTTGTGCCTCCTGCAGAAAATAGCGCAATTGTTGGACGAGCTGCAATAGCATCATCCATGCTTACTACTTTATATTTCTTTCCTCTATACTCTATTTCTTTACCTACACTTTTCTCAGAAGCCACAGGTACTAATTCAGTAATTGGGAAGTCTCTTTCTTCTAAAACCTTTAACATCATGGTGCCTACTAAGCCTGTTGCACCTACTACAGCTACTTTCATATCAATTTTTGCTTAATATATCATCCTGCATAAAAGAACCTGCATAAGTGCAGTTCCTTTTTCAAAATGAAAGTTGAAACTTTACAAATATGAGAAAGATTTTGTGGATGGTCGGATTATTTTTGAATTCTTTTGCTTTTAGTCAGGTGTCAGAAGGATTCAATGATGGAGAGTTTCTTCATCAGCCGGCGTGGGGAGGAGACACTGGACGATTTGAGGTAAATGTGGCGAAGCAGCTGAAAAGTAAACCCTTTATTCGAGGAGATACTGCTTATTTATCAACTAGCAATAAAATGCTACTAAATTCAACCTGGGAGTTTTATGTACAAATTAATGTAGACCCTAGCACTAGCAACCAATTACGTGTGTATTTATCATCTGATAATTCAGCCTTAGATAGCCCTGGGAATGGGTACTTCCTGCAAATTGGGGAAACAGGCTCTTCGGATTCTTATGACATCTATCGAAAGAGTGGCAAAACAATTACTAAAATCATAGATGGACCTGCGAAAGTTCGTACTACTGTAGATACTATCAGAGCATGGTTTATGGTGATACATCGGATAGATGGATATTGGGAGCTGTATAGTCGCCCGAACACCTCCGTGCCCTGGAATGGCGAAGGTAATTGTATGGATAGAACTTTTCGAACATCAAACTTTGCAGGAATATCCATCAAACACACCACTACTCGTGCTGATAAATTTCTGTTCGACAATTTCTATGTGTACCCTTATGATGTTGACACTTCTGGTCCGGAGTATAACGATGTAGAAATTCATGATGATACGGTTATAAGTCTGCTTTTTTCTGAAGAGATAGACACGATTGGCTTGAAGAACACTGTATTGTTTAGTGTAAACAATACTATTCATCCGCAAAAAGTAAGTGTTAATGGTATCAATAGTAATTTACTGGATCTTGTTTTTAGTAGTCCTATCCCAGCTGGACGAACAAGCATACGGTTTCCAAGACTTTATGATTTATTGGGAAATAGAAGTGATAGTGCGCAAACAGTATTTGTAAACTACACTCCTGTAGTATACAGCAAAAGTGGGGATGTAATTATATCAGAAATTATGGCAGACCCAACGCCTGTTATAGGCTTGCCAGAGGTAGAGTATATAGAATTGTATAATACTACAGATTACCCTATTCAATTAGCAAATTGGGAATATCAAAATGGAAGCAGTAAAAACAAACTTCCAAACAAACTACTTCAGGCTCATTCATTTGTAATTCTATGCAAATCGAGTGATACCTCATTATTAAAACCGTATGGGAATTATATTGGATTCTCTACATGGCCTAGCATAGTGAATACATCAGGCTCATTAAAAATACTGAATGATAAAAACCAAATTATAGACCAAGTAAATTACAAGCAATCTTGGTACAAAAACAAATCAAAAGAAAATGGTGGGTATAGTTTAGAGCATTCTCACCCTACAAAAATTTGTGATGGATTTTATGCTTGGGAAGCAAGCAGTTCTTCGGTGGGTGGTACGCCTGGAAGTGCAAATACGGTATGGAGTATCGATGATGGGTTTTATGTGCAACAAGTTGAATATTTAACAGATTCAACCTTATACATTAGATTTAACAAAGCTTCGGATACGCTTTATTCAAAGGCATCATCAAACTATTGGCTGAAAAATGCAAATGCCTACCCTACTAAAATTCAATTTTTAAACGAACGTTATGATGAGGTATTACTCATATTTGGATTTAAGTTTAAAAACAAGAAAACATATACCTTACAATTAAATAATTTTAGAACCTGTGATAATACTACTCTTGAAGAAATAACTTTTCAGAATGTATTCATCAATCAAGATGATACTAGCAAAATAAAAATTAATGAATTGTATCTCGACCCATACCCAAGCTATGGTTTAAGCGATAACGAATATTTAGAATTATTTAATGCATCGCCAAATACCATTGATTTGTCAGGTTATTCTATCTACATCAATAGCACTAGATTTATATTACCAAAGGTATTATTGAAAAAAGAAGAATATCTAATTGTTTGTGCAACTGCAGATACTGCAATAATGAAAACCTACGGGAAGTGTATCGGCTTAAATGCCCTATCTACATTAAGCAATACGAGTGCAAGCATTAGCATAAACAATAAAGTAGGGCGATTAATTGATCGTGTAAATTATAAACAACAATGGTATCGTGATCAAACAAAGTTTGATGGAGGATGGAGTCTGGAACTCATCGACCCGTATAACCGATGTGACTTTATTAATAAATGGGCTGCAAGCAATAATTCAATTGGTGGTACACCAGGGAAAAGAAATAGTATTGCCAATTTTCGTATAGATCAAAAGAATCTTTCGGTTGCGAATTTCACAAAAATTAGCGCTAATCAGTTTCAAGTTAAACTGAATAAAGCAATAGATGGAAGATTTATTAATCCAGCACAATTCTATTTCGTGGGACCAAAATTAAAACTGTATTTCCCAACATCGGTGCAGTTAGATTCTCCATATTATGAAACGGTTCTTCTCACATTTGCAAATGCCATCCCCAACGGGAAGTATAATTTCATTTGTCAGGATATGCCTAGTTGTAGCAGAGCCGACACCAGTATTGTTTACCCAATATTAATTTCATCAACTACCGACATTTGGAATAATATTAAACTCTCTGAGTTAATGGCAGATCCTAGTCCTACGGTAGGCTTGCCCAATTGTGAATACATTGAATTGTACAATAACAGTGATCAACAATTACAAGATTTGAAACTATTTATTGCTGATACTAAAGATACGATTTTGGCAACTATTGATAACTGGAAACCCAATGAATACTTGATTCTTTGTGCCAAAGAGTTTCGAAATGTTTGGGATTCTAATGTTCATGTTATCGTATTAAACAATATGCTATCAATCGCTAATGAAGAAGATACGATTCGACTGTTAAATGCTGAAAAAAATAAGATAGATGAGTTGAATTATTCATATTCTATGATGCCAATAGATAAAAAAGATGGGGGGTATAGTTATGAAAAACTGTCAGGCACTTGGGACTGTAACGACCCCATGACTTGGCAAGCTTCAATGAATACATCTGGTGGTAGTCCCGGTATTAAGAATGCTACTATTGAAGAGTATGAACTAGAGGCTCCGAAGATTACAAGTTACGAATGGCTGAATGATAATACGATTATCATTGCGAGTAAAGTTGGATTCGATAGTCTATCTACAATTCTTATTTCTGATAAAATTGGTAATACATATTCATTTAAAATAAATGCCGAAAGGAAAATAGAACTAGTTTTTGAACAGCAAATTAATGAAGGAGAAAAAGTAGAAATAAATATTTACCAATTGAATTGTTTAGGGATAGTTTTGGATACCAATTTGATTGTTTACAAGAAACATGTCCCGCGGGATAAAGAAATAATTATTAGCGAAATGCTATTTAACCCCTATCCTGGAAGTGTTGATTTTATTGAGTTGTACAATAATTCCGATTATATTATTGATGCCAAAACACTATCGCTAAGCGATGGCAAAAACACAATTGAAATTGATAAATATTTGTCACAGTCAAACTCAACAACATTTATACCTCCTCATACCTATTGTGTATTTACAAGCAATAAGTCTGATATTTTAACTCATTATACTGTACCAAATCCAGAGCAAATTATAGAATTGAAATCATTACCCAGTATGCCAGATAATCATGGAAATATTTATGTAACAAATGAATTCAAGGAAGTGTTGGATCAAGTAGAATATGATGAGAAATTTCATTTGAGTTGGATTAAGGATGCCGAAGGACGATCATTAGAACGTAAGCGCATAGACCCTGAGCAAAACAATCAATCCAATTGGAGTTCAGCTACCGACGAAATTGGATATGCTAGTCCGACGGGCAAAAACTCCCAACACCAAAATGCAAGTGATATCGAAGTGAAGAAATTTTGGCTAAGCAAGGATGTTTTAAACCCAGTTCGAAATGCGACAGACCAACAGCTTGAGATTAATTATACCTTGGTATCTGATGCTCAATTTGTAAATGTGAAATTATACACGAAATCGGGCGTGTTTCTGAAGGAAATTATTCATGGAAGTAGTATCCGAAATACAGGTGTAATTACCTGGGATTTAGCACTCAATGGGCAGCTATTAGTTGTTGGAACGTATATACTATCTGTGGAAAGCTATTCGGAAAATGGTCAATATCAATACTATAAAATACCTTTTGTAATACATTATTAATTCCATCGAAATATTTTACATTTGCCTACACAACATAAGCAAATGAAAGAAACGATTATCGTTATAGGATCTAACGGTCAGATAGGTACCGAGCTCGTAAATGAGTTACGTAGTATTTATGGTGGTGACAATGTAATTGCAACAGATATAAAGGAACCGAGTTACGAAGTTTTACATGGCGGGCCATTTGAGTTTTCGGATGTATTAGATAAAGCAGGCTTACAAGCCATTTTTGAAAAATATAAACCAACACAGATTTATTTACTAGCAGCATTGCTATCAGCAGTTGGAGAACAGAAACCAAAAATGGCTTGGGAGCTAAACATGAATGGGTTGTTAAACATTCTTGATTTTGCCCGAACATATGGAGTGAAGAAAGTTTATTGGCCAAGTTCTATTGCGGTATTCGGGCCAAATTCTCCGAAACAACAAACACCACAATACTGTACAATGGACCCAAATACAGTTTATGGATTTAGTAAATTAGCAGGAGAACGTTGGTGCGAATATTATTTCTTAAAATATGGTTTAGATGTACGTAGTTTACGTTACCCTGGATTAATTGGATGGAAATCGGCACCGGGTGGAGGAACAACTGATTACGCAGTACATATTTTTCACGAAGCATTAAAGAGTAATTCTTACGAATGTTTCTTATCAGAAAATACTGAATTACCAATGATGCACATGAGCGACGCGATTAAAGCGACGATAGGTATAATGGATGCGGATGCAAGCTTAGTGAAAATAAGATCGAGTTATAATGTTGCAGCAATGTCGTTTACTCCAAAAAGTTTAACCGAAGAAATTGTAAAGCATTTGCCTGATTTTAAAATATCTTATGTTGATACAGATCCTCGCCAAGCGATTGCAGATTCGTGGCCGAAGAGTATTGATGATAGTTATTCTAGAAAAGACTGGGGCTGGAATAATCAATTTGATTTGCCAGGTTTGGTTACAGATATGATCACCAATTTAAAAAAATAATACATGACGTTTGAAGAGTTTTTCGCGAAGAAGAAAATTGACTTGTTGAAAATAAAACAAGCCGATACTACCCTTTTCGAAAAACTCAAAAACGAGTATGAGCTAATGGGACCAAAGAGTTTCGACCACGCAAAGAAGTTTGTGTTTAATATTTGGCGACGCAGGTTTCAATTGTGAGTTGTGAGTTGTGAGTTGTGAATTACAAATCATTATACATCTACTTCTAACTACCTACTTCAAGCTTCGAGCTTCCCACTTCGAGCTATCTTGTTACAATGAGCTTCCCAAACGCCTGAACCTTACCTTCCAACAATACTTGCACAATATACGACCCAGGTGGTAGTTGTTCCACATTAATTCCAGAATCCAAATAATTACCAGCAAGTATTAGCTTACCAGTATAATCCGCAATTCGATAAGAAATAATTTTATTAGAATGATTAAACTGAATTTTATCATTGGCAGGATTTGGGTAGATTTTAATTTCTTCTCTACTAAAAGGAATATTATTAATTCCTACTAACTGACATCCTGGTGTTAAACATCCAAAACTATCTACTTTTAAGAGCCACGCATCTTGATTTACAATGGTATCATTGGGGTCAACACCAAATCCTGACATTAAAAAGCCATTACTAGTTTTATTAATACTATAAATATGCTCAGACCATATTTTATTTGGATTAAATAATCTCTCATATAAGCTATCTCCATTATTGCTAATTGCCAGTAACCATCCTTGTGATCTTTTAAGTGAATCCAAATTTCCATTAGATCCGGTCAATAAAATCCTTTTTTTTATAGAATCTATACTGATATTAGTAAATCCAGCATTTTCAATACCACCAAATGCCTTACTCCAAATTTTATTCCCAGTTGTATCTACCATCATTACACAGCCCTTTGATACTCCGCTACCATTCTGCATTGAATTATAGCTACCTGCAAGCAAAATTTTACTTTGTTCAACAATTTCAATATCAGTTCCTGCCTGTCTAGGATATTCATTATACACTTTTTCCCATAACAAGTTTCCATCATTATTGGTCTTCACTAAAAACCATTTCATTATACCTGATATGGTTGAATATCCAAACAAAAAGAATGATCCATCAGGGAGTTCTATAATACTTGTTGGGTTTTCAAAGCTTACATTATTTTGAGTGTATGTTTTATGCCAGACTTTATTTCCATTGCTATCTAATTTCATAAGAAAAAAGTCGCAATCTTTCCCAGACTGAATTTGGTTACATGTTTGTCCGAAAATTGCATATCCAGAATCTTTAGTTTTGATAACTTCTACAGAATAATCATTCCCATTCTGAATATCATAATTCCGAGTTGATATGGTATCACCAAATTCAGATACTTTCCAAAGCTTTATATAAGACCCTAAACTATTTTCTTGATATTTCTTTAAGTCAAATTCTTTCCCAGCTAGAAGAAAACCCCATTTTGTTTTTACAAGGTTAACGCCGTCAATACTATATCTGGGTTTATGATATGCCTTAGTGTAAATGGTGTCGCCAAATTGATTAGTCCTAATAAAATACAAATAGGTTTTTACAAAATTTAAGGTGTCAATCGATTTTAAGTCTACACATTCACTTACAGTAAAATACCCAGTATCACCAAGCACAATTACATCGGAAATTAAATTGGATGTATGCTTATAATCATAGAATCTAGAAAAACGTATCTGCCCCTTTGCATTTGAAAATGCATATAATAATAACATCATCAGAAGGCAGATACGTTTCATATTCTTACTCTAAGATAATCATTCTTTTATTAAGTTGGTAAGATTCAATCCCATTAAGTAAACGAATGGTATAAATACCTGGAGCAAGAAACCCTTTCCCAATCCTTAAATCTCCATTCTTAGCTACCTTTACCTCATTGACTACTTTTCCGTGCATATCAATAATAAACACTGATCCGCTTGCAGATGAAATTAATTTCACTACAAAATCACCATTACTAGGATTTGGAATTAAAAGAAAATTTGGGATACTATTTCTTTCATTCAAACCTAACTCTTCCATCTTGTTTTTATCTTTCTTAGTTTCATTATTTACAAGTGATGACTTTATAGTGTCGTTATTATTCTTAATCATACTCGATTCTTCCCAACGCTCTGCTTCCCTTACATACTGATAATTATAAAACAATTCTAGTATCTTTCTTGCTGCTGCAGAAATTTCCGAACTCCCATTCGAGATGCTTGTAATATTTTCCCACAAACTACCATCGCCAATACTATCGATTGGAGTACTTGAATTTTTAAAATCTAACATTGTTTGCATAAAGTTTTTATAATCTCCAACAGAGAGGTTATTTATTATATCTTGAGCATCTACATTCATTTCAGTTCCATATTCAATATAGATCGGCAGCTTTATTTCATCCCATTCTGGTCCTGTTTCTATTTCAAGCAGTTGTTTTAGCTCTTCGATAACACCACTATCTATATATTGTTGAGCTAAATTTAGCTTATACTTAAATATCAAATCGGCCTGTGCTTCTGAATTATTGTTTACCAATTCTTGTGCATATACTACGCAAGGAACAGGGTTACCTCCACAAGGGTCAAATGGCATTTCACATTCTCCATTATACTCTGTTCCAGATACCGGAGAAACAGTTACGTTAGAAGAAATGTCTAATGGTATAGCAGTGATAGGTTCTGAAACACTGAAATATTCAACTGCCATACTTTCATTTAAACGAATATTACTTGAGTTATTCATTCCTGTATTATCAAGAAATGAATTTGCAGCCTGCATTTGATCTAAGACTTGAGAACCAAAATTATGTATTGCCCCAACCGTTATTGGATTAATGGACCAGTCTTGAATAGATTGGTTATATTCATTACATTGAATTACAAATTTTTCATTGTCTTCCTCTAACTGATTTGCGAATTCTAATTTCAAAAAATTATTATGTTCAATATTACATGGAATTGCATTTCCAGAATTTTTCACTAAAACACCGTAAGTATTTGCATTGCTCAATAATGAAGGTACACTTATAGAATTACTAGATATATTAAAACCTCGAGAACTTTCTAATTGAATACCATAATTCTCCATTAACCAATTGTTACTTTCATATTCAGGTAGCTCGATGATGTTATCTCTGATATAAGTTCCTGATTGCGCCGTTTCTGTAATTGCTAACGATACTTTTTTAAATTCATTATTAATTATATTACTATACTTCAAAGGATTTAAATATCCACTCGATTCAACGCCATAAGTAAGACCCGTAAATGTATTATTCCTAATTTCAGTTCTACTATTCCATGTAACAATTCCATTTCCTTTTAAATCTGATCTTGGATGGTAAAAGGAATTAAATTTATTATTATATATAAAAATTCGATCTTGTTGTGTGTAAGTACCCCTAAAAATCCGACAGTTTATAATTTTGAGTTATATTTTCTACTCGATAAAAAAAGCGTGAAATAACAATAATTGAGAAAAAGTTTAAAAATCAACAAAAACAGAATTTCATGAAAATGTTAGTCGGTTTTTAATACTAGTAACAACGAATTACGAGCTACGAGTTACGAATTGGCATAACTTGTCCCGAAATATCGTATTGACTAATTAGCACATTGATTAGTGTTTCATCGCTCCATAAATCACTTCCTGAATATCCGTTCTCACATTCATCTCTACTAATTTCTTATTATCAACACTTGGATTTATTCTGTTCGACAAGAATACATAAACTAGTCCGCTAGCTGGATCTACCCATGTAGCTGTACCAGTAAAACCAGTGTGTCCGAATGTTAATGCCGAAGCACTTTTGCAAGTAGGTGTATTTTTAGAATTCATATCGGGTTTATCAAAACCTAAACCTCTACGAGAATCTGCGCTGTATTTTTTTGTGAAGAAATCTACTGTACTTGCTTTAAAGTATTGAACTCCTCCGTATGAACCTTTGTTCAATAACATCTGCATAATTACTGCTACATCATTAGCATTCGAGAATAATCCGGCATGCCCACCTACTCCACCTAGCATTGCAGCACCTGGATCATGCACATATCCATCCAACAATTGCTTTCTAAATACTGTATCGTTTTCTGTAGGTGTAATTCTATTCGCTTGGAATCTCTTCAATGGCTGGAATCCTAATGTTTTCAACCCTAATGGTGCATAGAACGTTTTTTTATTATAAGCATCAATTGGCATTTCAAAATGCTTCTCAACCATATCCTTCAAGAAATAAAAACTTAAATCAGAATACACATACTTACCATATTCTTTAATTTCCGACTTCATAATGATGTCTTTCATTTTTGTTGGGTAATCGTATCTCAAGTACATTTTATCAGCCACTTTAATCGAATAGAATGCAGTAGAATCCTTGCTGTAATTAGGTCCATCAGCACTCGTGCTTAACAACGATTCCTTCCAAAATGGGATGAAAGGTACTAGTCCTGCACGATGTGTAAGTAAGTCGGGAACCATTATATACTTCTTGTCATTCTGTTTCGCGTATTTCACATAATGCGTAAATTTCTTTCTAAAATCTAATTTCCCTTCATCATACATTTTCATCACACTTAAATTCGTCGACAGAATTTTTGTTAATGATGCTAAATCATATAAATCTGAATTTCTAACCGATTGGGTTTGTTCGTAGGTATGGTACCCGAAAGATTTATTGTAAATAACTTTTCCATCTTTTGCTACTAATATTTGGCAACCAGGCGTTGCTTTTTCAGCAATTGCTTTGTTTGCTATTTCATCAATCTGACTTAAACATTTAGAACAGATGCCCACTTCTTCAGGCAATGTATATTTAAACCGAATTGGAGGATCAGTCACGTATCCATCGCCTCCTTTAAATATATCTGAAGCGGTAACCGGTAATGATCCTTTAATTTGTATACCTCCGAAAAGTGCTTGTGCAGCAAGGCTTCGCGTGAAGTCGTTATCTTCATATGCTAATAAAACTGGTGCTAAGTTTTCGAAGTTCCTTAAGCTATAAGCATTTCCAAAAACAACAACCACAACATTCGAGTGCTGACTAAGATTGCCTAAAAAGTCTTTTGTTTGTTTACTGATAGAGAAGTTTTTCGATTCATTTCTCGACATATCGTGTATACCTACAATAACCGTATTGTATTGATCTAAGCTCTTGCCTAAAAAATCAAAATCATTTAAAGAAGCATCTTTTTTCAAAGAGAATGTAGTTACATCTGCATAGTTTTTGCACATGTTCAAAAACTCATTATTTAAATCGGCACCAATACTTAGTGCAGCAAACGTTTTATTCTCTAACTGTTTAAAAGGAATTAAATCGTTTTTATTCGCCAATAAAGTCATTGCATTTTCATACAATTTCATGCTTATTAACTTGGCTTCATTAGAATTTAAGTCTTCATAAATTCCAGCCATATTAACCGGTTGGTATTTATTTAAGCCCACTGCATATTTTGCTAATAATATTTTGTAAACACGACTTTCAATTTCAGTCATCGTGATTAAACTATCAACAACTGCTTTTTTTATTTCCAAGTAAGCATTAGGAACATTCTCGGTAAATAACAACATGTCATTCCCCGCAATTAAAGCTTTAGCGTCAACAACACCAGGAGCAAAGAAGTTGCTTACGCCTTTCATATTTAAGGCATCTGTAAATACTAATCCGCGGAAACCTAAATCTTTTTTAAGAAGTGTGGTTACGATGGGGTACGAAATACTCGATGCAGTATTTTTGGTGCTATCAATAGCAGGTACAAACAAATGCCCTACCATTATACTTCCAAGGCCTCTGCTTATTAACTCACGGAAAGGATAAAGTTCAGTAGAATCAAGTTGAACTTTTGTACGGTTTAATGTAGGCAATGATAAATGGGAATCCTTGTCGGTATTACCATGACCTGGGAAATGTTTCCCATTGGCCATCACTCCGAAGTCTTGCATACCACGCATGTATTCTATGCCTTTTGCAGCAACACGGTATTTATCTTCACCGAAGGAGCGATCATTTATAACTGGATTCTTTGCATTATTATTAACATCCAATACAGGAGCGAAATTCAAATGAATGCCGATTCGTTTACACTGACGAGCGGTTTCTTTGGCAAAGTCGTAAATCAGTTGATTATCCGAAATAGCTCCTAAAGCCATTTGTTTGGGGTATTTCACTACAGAATCCAATCGCATAGATAAACCCCATTCCCCATCGATAGAGACTAATAATGGGATTTTAGATTTTGCTTGATAGAGGTTAGTTTGTTGAGCTTGACGCATTGGGCCACCTTGAAAAAAACATAATCCACCGATATGATAATAGGTAATGAGTTTGTTAATTTCCTTGATATGAGTACTATCACGGTTTGAATAAGCAGCTACCATGAACAATTGACCTATTTTCTGGTCGTCATTCATCGATTTCATTACTGAATCTGCCCATCGTCCAGCCCCAAGAGTATCAAGACCTTGCGCTGATGATTGTGTTGTGGATAAAATGTATAAAAAGAGTACGCTAATTATGGTTTTCCGCATATCTACTGCCCAAAAAATATGTAATTTTGTAATGATTCTAATTTTCACAAAACTAACAAATCAATCAAGTACTAGAGGAACTTATTTTCTCCACAATCTTGAATTAGAGTAACATGTCGGATATAATAAAATTATTACCAGATTCGGTCGCGAACCAGATTGCAGCAGGGGAAGTTATTCAGCGTCCATCTTCGGCAGTTAAAGAACTATTAGAGAATGCTATAGACGCAAAGGCCACCCAAATAAAACTCATCATTAAAGATTCTGGCAAAAGCTTGATTCAAGTGATTGATAATGGTACGGGCATGAGTGAAACTGATGCACGTATGTGTTTTGAACGACACGCAACATCAAAAATTAAAAAAGCGGAGGACTTATTCGAAATACGCACCATGGGTTTTCGCGGAGAAGCAATGGCTTCTATTGCCGCAATTGCTCAGGTGGAGATGAAAACAAAACCTGCCTCTCAAACAACAGGAACATTAATAGAAATCGAAGGTTCTAAAATATTAAAAACAGAAGCCTGCAGCATGACTGATGGAACGCAAATTTCCATTAAAAACTTATTTTACAATATTCCTGCTCGACGAAACTTTTTAAAATCAAACCCAGTAGAGCTTCGTCATATCATTGATGAGTTCCAACGCCAGGCATTAGCACATCCGGAAATATTTTTCACGATGCATCATGATGCTCAGGAGATGTTTCACTTGCCAATTGGGAACTTAAAACAACGCATTACTGCCATTTTCGGGAATCCATACAACGAGCGCTTAGTGCCCGTTGAAGAAAGCACAGATATTATTGAGATTGAAGGCTACATTGGCAAACCTCAATTTGCTAAGAAAACTAGAGGAGAACAGTATTTCTTCGTAAACAAGCGATTCATTAAAGACCCATACCTCAACCATGCGGTATTAAATGCATTCGAAGAATTATTAGGTTCAGATAGTTTCCCATTCTATATTTTATTTATCGATATCGATCCGAAAAATATTGATGTGAATGTGCATCCAACTAAAACAGAAATAAAATTTGAAGATGAAAAATTGGTGTACGCCATTTTGCGTTCAGCGATAAAACGCTCACTTGGCAAATATCATGTGAGTCCGAGTATCGACTTTAACACCGAATCGAGTTTTAGAAATTTAAAACCATTCGACCCTAAAACGGATGATATCATCATCCCAACCATTGCTGTAAATCCAGAATTTAATCCGTTTGAAAAAAGACATCAATCGGGATATAACTCTGGCAACACCGCCATGCCTAGAAGTAATGCAGGTTGGGAGGCTTTGTATGAAATAGTAAAGCCTAATGAAGAAGAGCAAACACTACTACATCATGACGCCTCATTAAAACAAGCAGACATTAGCGAAAGAAATACATTTCAACTACACCAACGTTTTATTGTAAGTCCGATTAAGAATGGTATTTTAATGATTGATCAACAAGCTGCACACGAACGCATTTTGTTTGAACGTTTTTATGAAATGCTCAATTCACAAGCTGGTAGTAGTCAACAATGTTTGTTCCCTCAAAGCGTTCATATGAATGCTGCGGATTTCGAATTGTGTAAAATGCTATTGACAGATTTACAACAAGTGGGATTTGACATCCAAGAATTTGGAAAGAATGCTTTTGTGATTCATGGTGTACCTGCAGAATTAAATAGTGCTAATGAAGAGCAGATGCTAATGGGATTATTAGAATCGTATAAGCAACAATTAAGTTTACAGAAATTTGAACAAAAAGAAATACTTGCCCGTTCTTTAGCAAAACAATCTGCTATTAAATCTGGCAAGGCAATGACACAAGAAGAAATGAATCACCTAATCGATGAATTATTCGCTTGTGAACTGCCACACGTAGGAATCAATGGGAAGTCGGCATTTGTACGAATTAGCATTGAAGAACTTGCAGCATATTTTGGATAAGACATTTTTTATATGAACGATTATAGACCTCAAGGATTTTCAGTATTACCTACGGTAGTTAAAAATTTACTCATCATTAATGGGTTGTTTTTTGTAGCAACTGTGGTGTTTCAAAATACATTGCATATCGACATTAAAGATTACCTAGCCTTGTATTACCCAGGCTCAGAGTATTTCAAGCCTTACCAACTTATCACGCATTTATTTATGCATGGTAATTTCACGCACTTGTTTTCGAACATGTTTGCGTTGTGGATGTTCGGTGCCGTTTTAGAAAACTACTGGGGACCAAAAAAATTCTTAATTTATTATATCATTACTGGATTAGGTGCAGCATTCTTACACAGCACTATCAATTATTTCGAAATATCACATTTAAAAGATACCGCACAATTATTTTTAAGCAACCCTACTCCAAAAGGGTTTGAGAGTTTTGTGTTTAATAGTGTGCCAACTGAATACAGAGTAAGCTTTAATGAATTAATGAATTTGTGGACTAATAATCCGACATCAGTTTCCTTTAAAGATAATGCTGTTGCCATAGTAAATGAACTTATACAAGTAAAGCAAAATGTACCAACTGTTGGTGCTTCAGGTGCGGTGTTCGGTGTATTACTAGCCTTCGGCATGATAATGCCTAATGCTATGATCTATGTGTTTTTCTTTCTTCCTATGAAAGCGAAATACTTTGTAATACTATATGGTTTGTTTGAATTATACAGTGGCATACAAAATAACCCAGGCGATAACGTTGCGCATTTCGCACATTTGGGTGGTATGTTATTTGGTTTTATATTGATAAAATTCTGGCAACGCAAAGCAAATAGATGGAATTAATATGAGCAGCTTAATCGACGATTTTAAAAACTCTTTCTTGAAAAGAGATGTACTGATGAAATTAATTCTCATCAATGCGATTATATATGTCGTGTCATTGCTATTCTCTGTTACCACCTTATTACTACAGGTTCCAAACCCATTCGAACTATTCTCATCTCAGTACCTAATGCTACCAGCGAATGTGAATGAACTCATCATTCATCCATGGACATTAATCACTTATATGTTTTTGCATGCAGGTATTTTCCATGTGTTATTTAATATGTTGGTGTTGTATTGGTTTGGTGGAATTTTTCAAGAGTACTTAGGTTCGCAAAAATTTATTTACACGTATTTTCTATCTGGCATTTTCGGCGGATTATTTTATGTGTTATGCTATAATGTGTTCCCCTATTTTAGTGATACCGTAAATTACTCCAAAGCATTAGGTGCTTCGGCAGCAGTAATGGGTATTGTATTTGGTGCCGCTACATTATTACCAGACTTTAGTGTAGTATTAGCAATCTTTGGAGCTATACGATTAAAATACATTGCCTTCTTCTATTTATTAATTGATTTAGTTGGCATCTCAGGAAGCAATAGCGGTGGGCATTTGGCTCATATTGGTGGAGCGTTGTTTGGTTTTATTTACATTAAACAATTGCAACAAGGAAACGATTGGACAAAATATCCAGTTAAACTTGTTGATTATATATCTGGATTATTCGCCCCGAAGAAGTTGAAAGTAGCGTATAAAAATCCAAACCATATCACTGTAAAAAAAGCAGCCGTTTCTCAAGAAGAAGTGGATAAGATATTAGATAAAATTTCTAAAGATGGTTATGAAAAACTAACCGCTAAGGAAAAAGAAATATTGTTTAAAGCTGGGAAACAATAAATGAAATCGAAAAAGAAAAAATCGTTTATTTTTTGGTTTATGTTATTCATAAACGTTATCTGCCTTGCTGCATTAGTGGTAGGGTATTTAGCGGCATGGGTAAAGCCTAGTATTTATTGGCCTATAGCATTCTTCGGACTTGCATATCCATTTAATGTTTTAATAAATATACTTTTTGCAATCTACTGGATTATCAATAAACGTTGGTTCGCCATTGTTCCTTTACTAGTAATCGCTATGGGCTGGAACACTCTACTCGACTATGTTCAGTTTGGAAATGAAAAATCAAGCCAAACTGAAAACACATTATCGATTTTAACATACAATGCTCATTTGTTCAAACCAATAAAAACTAATAAGTACGATAAAAAATCGAAGCATGAAATGTTAGAAATGGTACTTAACGCAAAAACAGATATTATTTGCTTTCAAGAGTTCTATTCTCGTAAGCGAGGTGTTTACGACATTAAAGATTCTCTTTTGCAGAAAGGTGGCTACACTCATTTCGAACAAGAAATTTATGATTCGAATGATAATGAAACCATGTCGATTGCTATATTTTCAAAGTACCCTATCATTAATTACGAAGTTGTACAATTCTATGGTATTAAGCATGCTAACGTTTGCACATATGCCGACATCTTATTTATGGAGGATACCATACGTGTATTCAACATTCACTTACAATCCATCAGCTTTCAACCAGAAGATTATCAATATTTAGATCAGGTGAAAAATGTAGAAACTGATATGCAATCGAATAAGAGAATTGGTTCTCGTTTAAAGCATGCATTTATTCATCGTGGTGATCAAGCAGATCAAGTTGCTCAGCTTATAAATGAGAGTCAGTATCCAGTACTAGTTTGTGGCGATTTTAATGATACCCCTGCTTCTTATGCATTCAATATAATCTCTAGGGATTTGAAAGATTCCTTTAGAGAAAAAGGAAACGGTATCGGGGTAACTTATAATGGAGCTTTCCCGAATTTCCAAATCGATTATATTTTATGTAGCAAAGCATTCGAAGTGAATGATTATAAAATCATCAAGAAAAAATATTCTGACCATTACCCAGTAAAAGCAGTGTTTATTTTAACAAACACGAAAGAAATCAATTAATCAATATTTAGTAAGTTTGTTTATGAAGCATCCTATTAGTCTATATAATTCATTAAGCAGAGCTAAAGAAGCCTTTGAACCCTTACGTAGCCCACATGTGGGAATGTATGTATGTGGACCAACGGTTTACGGTGAGCCACATCTTGGACACGCACGTTCTGCCATTTCTTTCGACTTGGTAAATCGTTACTTATTGTATTGTGGTTACAAAGTAAGGTATGTACGCAATATTACAGACGTAGGGCATTTAGAAAATGATGCTGATGAAGGGGATGATAAAATTGCAAAACGCGCACGTTTAGAACAATTAGAACCGATGGAAGTGGCACAAGAATACACTAATTCTTACCACATGATGATGGATAAGCTTTTTGTTCTTCGTCCAAGTATTGAGCCTCGTGCAAGCGGACATATTATCGAACAAATTGAGATGATTGAAAAAATCATTGCAGCAGGTTTAGCATATGTTTCTAATGGTTCAGTTTATTTTGATGTGTTAAAATACAACGAGAAGGAA
>CAJBVG010000351.1 GCA_903958995.1 uncultured bacterium
AAGGTTCTGCAACTTTAAGTACTGCAGTTAGCTATGGCACTGCTGCAGGGTTGGTATACAATACAGCTATAAGTAGAACAGCTTCTTCTTCCGAATGGCCTACAACTTTTTCAGGCACACAAGGAGTAGAAATTAAAAATACCGGAGTAATTACCCTCAATACTGCTAAAATAATGGGTGTAAGTGCTACGTTAAAAATAAATGAATCATCAAGCTTAAGTACTAATAATTATAGTTTAACATTTAATGGAAACTTTATAAATAATGGAACTCTAAATGCGGGTACTTCAAATATATTCATCCTCGGAACTCAAGCAACACAAGAAATTGGTAAAATTAATACATCGGGCAACATTGAATGTTCAAAAACAAGTGGATTAGCAACATTTACTGGGAATATAATTTGTAAAAAGCTTAGTTCTAATGCAACGCTGAGTGTATTATCATTTGGCTCCGCAACAAATGTTCATCAACTTGACACGATAAACTTATCAAGAGGTACTATATATGGAGGAAGTAGTACAACAACCGTTAGGAAATCAATTATTTCAACAAATGGTTTCTTTGTACCTGAATCTTCAACGCTAATTTTCAACGGTTCCTCTCAAACTAATGATTGGGGAGAATATTATAATTTAATTCTTCAAGGTGGCCCCTATACATTCCCAGCCCTAACAATAACAGGTGATTTTACAATTAGAGGGTCGACTGTATTTACGAATTCTGCAGATGTATCAGTTACAGGAAATTTAAACATTCAAGAAAATGGGCAATTTAATTGTGCAGGATACAATACTACTGTAAATGGAAATTTAACCGTTGGTGATAATTCAGGTGGATCTGTATTTATTAATTTCACAGACAATACAGGAGAAAAAGCTTTCAATAAGGATGTTATTTTGTATGAAAATTCAACCTTCACGAACTCCTCTAATGAAGATATTACCATTGGTGGTAACTTTGTAAATTCAGGTTATATCGAAGTAGGAGATGGAAAATATTATTTTACAGGAGTTGACAAAAATATTAATAGCATACAATCGCTTACCTTTAATAATATAGAAATTAATGGTAACATAACGAATACTGCTTCTTTTGCAGTAAAAAATATTTTATCAGGAACTGGTACATTAATTAATGCAGGAATACTATACTTTACAGGTTTATCTAATCATAGTATTGCAACACTAAATGCTAACTCACAGTCCAATTATATTTATTACACTGGTAATGGTGATCAAAACATAATTAACACAAATTATTACAATCTAGAACTTTCTGGATCGGGGAATAAAATTCTATCATCCATCACTACCATCAATGGAAATTTTACAATTACAGGAAATGCAATATTTGGTTTAAATTTCTTATTAGCTATTATAGGCGATTTATATATTTCAGGGAATGCCACCTTTAGTTTAACATCAAATATTATACTTACAATAAGCGGGAATATTGAAAATTCAAGTACAAATAGTGTTAGTTTTAATGGTGGACTTGTCCAATTAAATGGAAGTGCTGATCAATCAATTACTAATTATTCACAAACAAATAATTTTTCAAATTTAGTACTAAGTGGAGAAAGTATTAAAACATTTAACTTTGGTAATTCAATTAATAATACTTTACACATTGATGCTAACACCGGTTTACAAATAGGCAATAATTCTACTTTATATTTAAATTGCAGTATTACAGGAACAGGTAAAATTCTAGGAAGCAATTCTTCAACAAACAACTCCACTAATATTGAATTTTCAAGATCTAACTCAACAATAGGTAATGTTTACATAGATAACACAAATAAATATTTTAATAATATTAGCGTTAAAAATAATTGTACAGTGACTCTAGATGATTTTGGGATTTACAATTCACTAATTCTAACCAGCGGGAAGTTAATTGTATCCAATAAAATAGATATTAGTAGTACAAACAGCACACCTATTTCGAAAACGTCGGGTTATTTAGAAATGGGTAGCACAAGTACCCTGAGTTTTGGTGAAATTAATTCGAATAGCGTTGCATTTACTTTACCGAATTCACTATTCGAATATACTCCTACATTTAAAAATATAAATTTTAATCGAAATACAAATTTAAGTTTAGGCAATAATGACATAAACCTTTCGGGTACGCTAACGATCACACAAGGTAACTTAGAGTCAAACGATAGATTAACATTAAAATCAAATGCGAATGGAACTGCAAGAGTAGCCACGATATCCAATACAAATTATGGAGTAATTGGTAATGTAAATGTAGAACGATTTATACCAGGTGGTCCCGGGAAACGAAAATGGAGGTTTTTAAGTTTTGCAACAAGCGACAATAGTTTAATGAGCTTAAATCAACTGATTGATGATATTCTGATAACAGCCCCAGCTGGTGCTGCTGGAGGGTTTGATATCAACCCATTAAACCCTGCAAATACAGCATCGTTAAGAACCTATACGGAATCAACCATAGGGGCTGCCTCTAATGGATGGACAGATCCGAGTTCTATAAATAATAACATTGCAACTGGTGTAGGTTTTGAAGTTTTTGTTAGAGGTAGTAGAACGTTAACTAATCCTTATTTAAATTGGACGGAGCCAGATAATGTGACGATTGATTATACTGGGGTATTAAATAAAGGTGATATAACAAAAACTTTATCTTATACGAATACTAATAATTCTACTTCCGATGGATTTAATTTAGTGGGAAATCCATATGCTAGTGCGATAGATTTTGAAAATGGTAATTTAACAAAAACTAATATTCAAAATAAATTTTGGTCATACAATCCGAATACAGGCTTATATGGTATATATGATGCAACATTGCATACAGGCACAAACTCAATAACACAATACATTGCATCTAGTCAAGGTTTTTTTGTGAAAGCAACCGCAGCAAATCCTTCTATTACTTTTAAAGAAACCTGCAAATCTGATAATCCAGGCAACAACTATTTTAAATCAAATAACAGTTCGCAGAATGTACTACCTATTCTAAAAATTGGAATTTCTAATGATAGCACTTTTACTGATGAGACTTTGTTAGTTTTCGATGAGAATGCAAGTGCATTAGGTGAAGATGAGCATGATGCCTATAAATGGTTTAATGATGCACTTAATATTTACACTATTTCTTCAGATCAAATCAACTTAAATATTGATGCAAGAAATACACCAAGGGCTATAGATACCATTAAGCTTGCTGTATATAGTTATAATGGAAGTGAAATTATGAGTACTCATCACCAAATTAATTTTTCTGGATTAGAAAGTTTAGCCGCATCAACTGATGTAGTATTATGGGATAAGTATTTAAATACATATACCAATTGCAAGGTATACAGTCAATATGACTTCATGATTACTACTGATAATACATCTTATGGTAAAAACAGATTTGTATTGCTAATTGGTGATGTAAATATCGGCTTAAGTTCGAATCAAAATTTAATCAACATCGTTTTGTATCCAAACCCAGCTAAGAATATTATCCATTTAAACACTTCGAATTCTTTAGAAAACAAAGGAATTTCGTATTCTATTTTTGATCAATCCGGCAGAATGGTTCTACAAGGGAAAAATGCTATAACGTATTTACAATCTTCAATCAACATCTCTTCATTACAATTGGGAATGTATTGGGTTGAAATCTATATAGAAGATAAAGTTGTGCGGAAAAAATTCATTAAAC
>CAJBVG010000352.1 GCA_903958995.1 uncultured bacterium
ATGCTAGTGAAACTCAAATGACAGGTGGAAGTAAATATTTAACTCATACACAGTTGGGAATTACTGGTTCTGGTGGACAAAAAACTTGGTCGTTTTTCTGGACAGCACCAACAGCTGGTACAGGAGCAGTTACGTTTTATGGATGTTTCAATAATGCAAATGGAGATGGATCTGCCAATGGTGATTCTATTATAAAAACTACATACACTGTTCAAGAAAAAATCGCGATTGGTATAAACAAAGATGAACTAGCATCAATTGGAATTTCAATTTTTCCGAATCCAGTTTATCACCACATCTATATTAAAAACGAAAACAATATTAAATTCGATAGAGTTGAAATAATAGACTTAACTGGAAAAGTTATTTATCAATCGGAAGGAATGGTTGATGTTGATTTGCAATTAGAAAAGACAGGAGTCGCTGCAGGTGTATATTTCATTAAGCTTTACAACGAGAATGTGTTGCTAGGAGCAACAAAATTTATAAAGCAATAGATTGTATGATGTATTAAGTACTATGTATTAAGTATAATGTAAGTGAATACATAGTACTTAATACATAATTCTTAGTACAATAAAATTAGTTTTTTGGAGCAGCAGCTTTGTCAGCAACTTTCTCAGTTTTTTCAGTCTTCTCTACTTTAGCAGTTTTAGCACCGTCTTTAGAGCAGCATGATTTTGCAGCTACTTCTTTTTTGTCTTTAGAGCAACAAGCATCTTTTTTACCGTCTTTTTTACCGTCACCGTGAGCTAAAGCTACCATTGATGTAGCAGCTACCATAGCAAGCATTAATAATGTTTTTTTCATATCGATTTTAAATTATTTGATTAAAGATTTTATTCTAACTAATTGTATTATAACGCAATTTAACTAAAAAAGTTGTTTAATTAAAGATTGTTACGATAATGTTGCAATGGTAGTTTTACCACCTTTAACAACATCATTTAGTTTAACATCAATTTTAGTGCCTAAAGGCAAATACAAGTCAACACGCGACCCGAACTTAATAAAGCCCATTTCTCCACCTTGAGTAACTTGATCTCCTTCTTTCACATAATATACAATACGGCGAGCAAGTGCACCAGCGACTTGACGCATTAAAAGCTGCATACCATTTGCTCTTTCATATACCACAGTAGTGCGTTCATTTTCAGTTGAAGATTTTGGGTGCCATGCTACTAAATATAGTCCTGGATGATATTTTGCATACTTAACAGTACCAGAAACCGGATTTCTATTGATGTGTACATTTATAGGTGACATAAAAATCGACACTTGGATGCGTTTATCTTTAAAGAATTCTGGCTCTTCTACTTCTTCTATAACAACTACCTTACCATCTGCAGGAGCTAGTAAAATAGAATCATTTGGAGTAATATCAAAAAGAGGTTTTCTGAAAAACTGTAGAATAACAATTAGTATAAAAGCACTTAAAATGATACCAAAAACATGTAACCATGTTGAATTTGGGGCAAAATAGTAAGTACTAAAATTAACTAGGGCACCAAACAATAGGGCCAAAATAATGGAAGCGGTTCCTTCTTTATGTAACGTCATGATAAATAATTAGAAGGCAAATTTATAAAAAAAGATGCAGATAGGCGTAAACTAGTGGTGCAGCAATCAATAAAGCGTCAAAGCGGTCTAAAATACCACCATGCCCAGGAAGTATTGTTCCCGAATCTTTAATGTCCTTACTTCTTTTCAACATCGATTCAATTAAGTCGCCAAGAGTACCAAATACAACTATTATTGCCGAAAGTGCTATCCAATGAGTGGTGTTGATGCTTTGGAAGTAAAGAGAGATGATGTAGGCTACTATACCAGCGATGATTAGTCCACCGAAAAAGCCTTCCCAAGATTTTTTAGGAGAAATACGTTCGAATAGTCTGTTTTTACCAATCGTAATCCCAAACACATAAGCACCACTATCATTAGCCCATACTAAAAACAAAAAACCCAATGGTATTTCATAATTATAATCTCCAGATACGATATACCCTAAACCTGTAAACATGGCAAAAGGAATAATAACGTAGGCATAACCAAGAATGAGCTTACCAATTTGATCAAAAGGAAGTTGTTCTTTTTGATACAATTCAATTAGAAAAACAGAGGCCATTGAAAACACATTTATCCAAATATATTTCTCGTCAATTGCACCTAGTTGTGCAAGTGCAAATGTTGCCGACATTATTAAAGCAAATAAAACATATAAACGATTTAATGCTTTTCTTTTTTTAGGGCCATTAATTTTTAAATATTCATTAAAG
>CAJBVG010000353.1 GCA_903958995.1 uncultured bacterium
GACTCGCACAAAAAAGTCGCGCATGGAGTCGAACTTTCGTCCTAACTGGTTCGAGCCCAGGTCGAGGAGCCACCTAAAGAAGCATCGCCATGCGCGGTTCTTTCTTTACTTTCTTAGTACAGTTCTTTGGGAGCGAGCCCAGCTCTCGGCTTACTTTATCCAATGAGGATCGGGTAATTGCCCGAACACTTGACGCAGACCTTGGCTCCAACTGCTACTTAAATCTCTGAAGTAGATGTCTTCGGAGTCGATGCGGTGACGTTTGGTCACATGCAAATCATTGGTTTTGATCATGGCGACATCGATAGGCAGACCTACCGACAAATTACTTTTGATGGTCGAGTCAAACGACACCAGCGCGCATTTGATGGCCTGTGTCATGCTAATACTGGGCTGAATGACGCGGTCCAAAATAGGCTTACCGTATTTGCTCTCACCGATCTGGAAAAAAGGTGTGTCCACTGTGGACTCAATGAAATTGCCTTGCGGATACACCATAAACAAACGCGGTACTTCGCCCTTGATCTGGCCACCGACCAGAAACGTGGCGGTGAAATCCACGTCGCTTTGCTCAGGCGCTTCGTTCGTGGTGGTGAGAATTGTTTTGCGCAATTCACGCCCTACCAGTTCAGCTACAGTAAACATAGACGCGTACGCGGTCAATGGTTTATCGTCATCCACAGCATGCCGCTTGATGCGGCTGACGACTTGCTGCGTAGTCGCTATTGGTAAGGAAGTCCGTAATTTCGATGGTAAAGATTACCTGATGGAATACGCCTTTGATGCAGAGTTCGCTATTGTAAAGGCTTGGAAAGGGGATACCATGGGCAATTTAGTATTCCGATCAACAGCACGAAACTTTAATCCGATTATGGCTATGGCAGGTAAAATTACCATTGCCGAAGTAGAGCATTTAGTGCCAGCCGGTGAACTCGACCCAGATCATATTCATACCCCAGGAATTTATGTTCATCGTATTTTCGAAGGTAAAGATTACGAGAAACGTATAGAGCAACGCACTGTAAAAAATTAGTCAATTTGCTAATGTGCCAATATGCCAATTTTATTAGCACATTAACATATTATCACATTAACATATTAACATATTAATAATTAATGGTCTTTAGTAGTACAATTTTCCTATTCTATTTTTTGCCTTTGTTTTTAATAGGTTATATACTTATTGATAAAAAGTATAAGAACTATTTGATTTTAGCATTTAGTTTTTTCTTTTACCAATGGGGTGCACCACGTTTTGTATATCTATTACTTACGATTACGCTAATTGATTTTTTCATTGTAAATAAATTACATGAATCGGAAGGAACGAAACGAAAGATATTCTTAACCATTTCATTGTTATTGAACACTGGTTTATTGTGTTATTTTAAGTATTCTAACTTCTTCATCGAAAATGTTAATCTAGTATTAAACAATATTGGTGTAAAGCAAGTTGAATGGACTTCAGTTGTATTACCTATTGGTATTTCTTTCTTCTTATTTGAAACATTAACATACTCCATCGATGTTTACAGAAGAGTCCACGCACCTCTCAAAAGTGTCTTCGATTATTTTACCTATATATTACTTTTCCCAAAGTTAATAGCGGGACCGATAGTCAGATTTCATGAAATCGCAGATCAAATATCCGATCGTTCATCATTTGAAAATTCCGAAAATAGATTTTTAGGCTTAACAAGATTTATCATCGGTTTATCTAAGAAAGTATTTATTGCGAATACGATGGGTAAACTAGCAGATGATATTTTCATGATGGATATGAATTCATTAGGAACTACAACTGCTTGGATAGGTATTATCGCTTACTCATTTCAAATCTATTTTGATTTTTCTGGTTACTCCGATATGGCTATTGGTCTAGGTCGTTTTATGGGATTCAAATTCATTGAAAATTTCAACAATCCTTACATATCTCAAAACATCTCTGAATTTTGGAGAAGATGGCATATGAGTTTAGGAAGATGGATGAAAGATTACTTATACATACCATTGGGTGGAAATAAAGGCTCTAAATATAAAATGTTTTTTAATCTATGGATAGTGTTTGTTATCTCTGGATTATGGCATGGAGCAGCATGGAACTTTGTATTATGGGGAATGTTTCATGGATTCTTTTTGATATTAGATAGATTGTTTTTAGTCAAATTCTTATCAAAGTTAGGACGATTTATAAGTATACTATTCACCTATATAATTACACTTGTAGGTTGGGTTTTATTTAGGTCTGAAACAATAGAGCAAGCGAAAACCTATATTATTAAGATGTTTGTGTTTAATACTTCAGAAGACATTAAACTAGACAATCATACCATAACGATGTTACTGTTAGGTGTATTATTTTCGTTCTTCGCATTGATAAAAAATACCGAAACAAAACAAATGGATTTTTATAACGGAATCTTAACTAAACGTTTTTATTTAACTGCCTCTCCAATTATTATAATATTACTAGTATTATCACTTAGTTATGTTATCAGTTCAGGTTTTAATCCCTTTATTTATTTCAGATTCTAATGATTAAACGCTTCGAACATATCTTCATATTTATAGTGGTAATGGTTTTATCATTACCGCTTATACAATCTTATTTACCTATAATTAAAGAAAAAAAGCTAAGTGGGTATTTTGAAATTCAAGCTAAACCTGATTTAATCGACTCTGACTATTTTAATGGGAAATATCAAGAAGTATATATGAAATACTTAAATGATAATTTACCCATTCGATCTAATTTTATTCGATTATTTAATCAATTACAATACTCTTTATTTAC
>CAJBVG010000354.1 GCA_903958995.1 uncultured bacterium
CGTTGCTTTTTTATATCCACCATTGTTCGCTAAAATTCTCCAATAATAAAGTATGGTACCTGATTTTAATGAAGGAACAA
Organism: uncultured bacterium; assembly: GCA_903958995.1. Classification (GTDB taxonomy): domain Bacteria; phylum Bacteroidota; class Bacteroidia; order Sphingobacteriales; family Sphingobacteriaceae; genus CAJBVG01. The sequence goes on from CAJBVG010000354.1 coordinate 81, forward strand.
CTACTGATGTTTTTGTTGTTTTAATTACGGTATCTATTGTAGAAAAATTAGCATCTCGAGAAAATTCAATTTCATAAGTTAATGCACCTACTAAAGCGTCCCATTTAAAACTATAATTCGATGAAATGCCTACTGCCTGATTTGCCGGTTGAATAATATTTACAGCTGCAGGAAGTTTAGTTGTATCATCTGCAATGCGTGTTATGTACATCGCTATATTTTGATTTGGAACATCATTTACATCTCTTGGTGATGATACAATATCATCTACGAATGTCATTCCATTTGTTACTTTACCGTATGCAGTATACTGACCATCTAAATAAGTTGGAGATCCGGTACAGATAAAAAATTGTGAGTTTGCAGAGTTAATATCATTATCGCGTGCTGCAGAAATTACACCTCTTACATGCGATACCGGATTGAATTCTGCAGGCACATTTTTTTGCCATGCTTGTCCGATACCCCAAGTACTTTTAGGTCCGTGTTTAGTATTGGGGTCTCCGCCTTGTATTACGAAACCGGGAACTACACGATGAAATAAAGTACTATCTAAGAAATGTTCTACTACTAAACTATCCCAATTACGAACATGCAATGGAGCAATCGTTGGGTAAAGTTCAATTTCTATTGCTCCTATCGTAACACCTGCTCGCTTTGTCAAAATCGAGTAGCGAGGTTTGCCATCGTAGGTGCCTATTTGTGCAGATGCTTGCAGTGCAATTACTGTGATTAGGAGGGCTAGTAGTTTTTTCATAGGAATAATTGTATTATGTACTTGATACAATTCATTTTAAATGTATCGGTCCCTGAGCGGAGCCGAAGGGCTCGATACATTTAAAATGAATTCTTGAACATCATGCTCTCTACAGGCTTCACCGTTTTGCTATTGTATTTTGCATTGCCTTTCGTGTTATACATGATTTCAATATGACCTTCTACAACAAAATAAATTAATTGTCCGATTGGCATACCCGCATAAATACGAACGGGTTGAGTGCTCGAAATTTCTAATGTCCAGGTATTACAAAACCCTACATCGCCTTTACCCGCTGTTGCGTGGATATCAATACCTAAACGACCAGTGCTTGATTTCCCTTCTAAGAAAGGAACATGCGCGTGTGTTTCTGTGTATTCTAAAGTTACCCCTAAATACAAAGTGTTTGGTTGCAATACAAAACCCTCTGCTGGGATTTCAAAATGTTCAATATGGTTGTGTTTCTTAGCATCCAGCACACGGTCTACATATACTGCTAAGTATTTTCCTAAATGCACATCGTAAGAATTGGTGCCTAAACATTCTCTGTTAAATGGCTCAATTACAATGGTTCCCTTTTCTATTTCTTCTAAAATTCGTTGGTCGGATAAAATCATCGTTTGAATAGTTACTTTTGACTAAAATAAACAATTAAAATAAAAATGCCCATCATTTGGTCGAAACATCTTGGAAAAAATGGAGAGCTAGCGGTTTGGCACATTAACGAGGTGGACGATGACTTATACAACAAGCTACAGCTAAACGCTGCCGAGAAGTCTTTTTACGATTCTTTGCATGCTGGTAAGCGTAATATGCATTGGTTGGGCAGCCGTGTGCTGTTACGTACCTTACTCAATACTACCGAATACATCGATTGCCAGTTGGACGGGAATAACAAACCCTACCTAGTGAATTTCCCTTATGAGATTTCTATTTCCCATTCAAATGATTTTGCTGCTGTAATCATTTACAAAAAGAAAGCGGTTGGCGTTGACATTGAAAAAATATCAAATAAAATAGAGCGGATTGCAAAACGTTTTTTAAGCGAAAAAGAATTAGAAAATATTTCTGATGAAAATAGAACGGAACAACTTTATGCTTGCTGGGGAATTAAAGAAACGCTTTTTAAATTGTATGGAAAAGGTAATCTTCCTTTTATTGGTGGGATAGAAATTGATGCGTTCGATTATAAAAAACAAGGTTTTGCAATAGCTCGAATAAATCTGCCGGATTTTAAATGTGAATATAAAATAGAATATTTAAAACTTGGGGAGTATATGCTAACCTGGTGTATAGGATAATTATTTCATTACAACAACCCCTAATTTTTTCTCTAGGAAAGATACTTGCGCTTTAGTTTGTTGATACAATTGCAACAATTCCATTTGCATCACTTCATCACTCACTTCTTTCAATTGGTTTTGAATCTCCATTAATACCGTCATCATTTTTTTAAGTATGAGGTGTGCCATAGCATTATCCACTACTTTTTTTACAATGGTATCTTCTTTAGGAATATGAATATCAAAATCTTTCCATTTTTCGCTCAATACATATTGTGTGCTTAGTAATTCTGCAGCAGTACCGCTGATGCTCGCATCGGGATGTTGAGTGAAAAACTTTTCATCGGGAATGAAATTAGACTCTATCGATTTTTTAAATAAATCAAGCATACTCACATAAGGCTCATTGAGAAAATTAATACTGGCATTCTCAATTTCGGATAGTATATGCTGTGCAACTGTAGTATCTACACCTTGATCTTCGTCTTTGTAATCGATGTTGGCATAAAGCATCAGAATTCTGATAATCTCTTTTTCCTGATTAGCATTATTATGATCAACACGTGGTTGCTCTTTAATAATATCTTCCTCGGGAGTATGAACAGATAAGTCTTCTTGATTATTTTCTTTCTTAATCTTTTTTACTTTAATCTTATTGAGTTCAGACAATAAGATGCGTTCTTCCATCTCCAATAAAGAACTACACTCTTTCACAAAAAGAGATGCTTTAATTTGATCAGGAATTTTTGAGATGCTTTCTAAAATATCTTTAATTAAATCCGCTTTTTTAATCGGATCGTTTTTGACGTCTTTTAATAATAAGTCTGTTTTGAAAACGATAAAATCTTTTTTCGCAACATCAACATATTCTGTAAACTTAGTACTGCCTACTTCTCTTACATAAGAATCGGGATCGTGACCATCAGGGAACAATACTACTTTTACGTTGAGTCCTTCTTCCAAAATCATGTCTATCCCTCGCAAGGAAGCTTTGATACCGGCAGGGTCGCCATCATAAAGTATGGTGATGTTTTTACTGAAACGAGAGATTAATTTTATTTGCTCAACGGTAAGTGATGTACCTGAAGAAGCTACTACGTTTTCGATACCCGATTGATGTAGAGAAACCACATCGGTATACCCTTCTACTAAATAGCAATTGTCTAAATCACGGATTGCTTTCTTCGCGAAATACAATCCATAAAGCACATTGCTCTTATGATAGATTTCACTTTCTGGCGAGTTAACATACTTCGGAC
>CAJBVG010000355.1 GCA_903958995.1 uncultured bacterium
CTTATAGCCGAATAATTTTTTTGTCGTGTTCTCTTGAATAATTTAAATTGCTTATAATTTATTTAAAATTAAATATATGAACATTAGGAAATTCATATCCTTTCGCTTGTTTATTATGCTGCTAATGCTTTGCATTGCATCGTGTTCGCTAAATAAAAATTCTCTATTAAACGACAATAAAGCTGATAACAACTACGCTAAGCATTTAGCGCACAGCGGTAAATTTGGAAGATGCTCTTTGTGTAATAACCTAGCACTGGCAAGCCAATCAACTGATTCAACGGTAATGCCTTTAGCTGTTCAGCCAGAAGAGCAAGTACAAATTTTTGCTTCCAATGCTACACAAGATAATATTATATTAAAACCATCTAAATATAACTTTGAGGAGTCTTTTGAAAATTCTTCTTCCCTGAAAAAAAATTATATAAAAGAAGAAAATATAAAAAATAGAAAATATTTTGATTCTTTAAAGCCTGCGATTAAACCTTTTAATGTAGAAAAAAAAACAATTTTTCTTGGAATAGCTTTAGCCGCAATTATTTCTTCAATCTTTTTTCTTGAAGTTGTAGGGGTATTCATTTCATTAATCGCAATCCCTTTAGTTATGGCTTATTATAATTACAGCGACGGCACTAAAAAGGTAGTTAAAAATAAAAAAAGCAAATGGGCAAGATTGGGATTTTTCATCGCGCTTCTTATACTTGGTCTTGTTATTAATCCTGAATTAACTGTTAATATTTTTTTTACAAGCTTAATACTCTCGCCTCTAATTTATGGCTTGTATAAACTATTTGAACTATTGTTTCAAGCAATTAAAGAAACTCCAAAAAAGAAAAAAATTTATTGGCTACTTGTTCCTATACTAATTTTACCTGCACTATTTGTTCTTTATGTGCTATTGCCAATTCTTGTGCTTTTGTCTCCTCTTGCAATTATTTATGTAACATACAGGATTATAAGGAATAGAAAAAAGGAGAAAAGCGCTGCTAAAAAACTTGGAAGATTAACATTAGTTGCGGTTCTATTAGGGCTTTTAGCATTGGCTATTTTCGTTCCGTGGTTTTTTACTCTATTTTTTTAATGACTCGCGATTCCCACACATAACCAACTTCTGCCACCTACCTCCAAATAAACCCAAGTTCCCGACAAAAGACACAATCAACTGCAAACTACTGCAATGTCCACTGCAAACCTGTAACAAAAACTCCAAGAAAATAAAAGGTAAGTGATTGATTTTTAAAGAAGTGGCCCCGACCAGAATCGAACTGGTATCAAATGTTTAGGAAACATCTATTCTATCCGTTGAACTACGGCGCCTTAATCGAATTGTCGAACTGTCGAAACGTCGAATTGTCGAAAAATCCTTTATCGAATTGTCGAAACGTCGAATTGTCGATTGTAGTGCAAAAATAGGAAATAAAGGCATACTAGCGAAAAAATGAACTTTTGTAATGTTTAGAGAGGTTGCCGGCCGTATCGTTAAACATTTTTTGCGGTTTGTTGTTACTGGTTTATAATCTGTTACTATGAGAAAAATAATCCTAGCCCTAAGCATTTTCTTTGCAATATGCTTCACTGCACAAGCGCAAACGAACTTTAGTGGTGGTGTATTTACCAATACAACATTGACTTTAGCCAACAGTCCATACATTTTAACGGGTTCGGTTGTGGTGTTTCCGAATGTAACACTTACTATTGAGCCAGGTGTAGTTATAAAGATTGAAGAAAAATCTTACAATGTTAGTCAACAAATATATTTAGAAGTACGTGGTAGACTAGTTGCTAAAGGAACAAGTGCTAATCCTATTTTATTTATTCCTAAAACAGCGCCATCATTAGGCACAGATTATATTTGGCAAGGAATTTTTGTGAAAACTGCTCAAGGTGGATCTATTGATATGGATTATTTCACATTTAATAATTCTTACTACGGGATTAGTTATGATGATGTATTAATTGATACCTTAACTTTTAACGAATGTAAATTCAACTACAATTGCTATACATTAGCTATAAACACAAATGTCGTAGTTAATAATTGCGAATTTATAAACAACGCTGTTTCGCATAGTTTAATTTATGTCTACGGATCTGTAACGGCAAACAATTGTTTATACAAAAATAATTTTGCTTGCATGTCTACCATTGTGAATGGTGTAAATGTTAATGGATGCACGTTCGAAAACAACACAAATTGTTGTATTCAAATTACCGGGAAATTTACAAATTGCATTTTCAAGGATAATAATGCGGTGTTTCAAGAAAATGGAACATTAGAAATTGATTCTAGCCAATTTATCAATAACGAAATAGGAATAAACGCATTAGGAGCTGGAAGTGTTAGAAATTCAACATTCACTGGTAATACATTAGCATTATCAGTAGGGTCTAATTCTATCATCGAAAACAATACTATTAATAATAATGATGTGGGTTTGGGTTTAGCCGGTATGTTTACTACTGGAATGGTTTTGCCTTTAATCAAAAACAATAAAATTTGTTTTAATAGTCAATATAATTTAGAAAACAAATCTGATTATAATTTGAGTTTAGACAGCAATTGTTTTTGTTTAAATGATTCTGTTTCTATTGATGCAAAAATTTATGATGGCTATGATGACATTACAAGAGGCCTAATTAATTTTGCAATTTATGATACATCATGTACCAACATTATTCAAAGAGTTATTAAAATTAATTTAGGTACCAATACTAGCGTAAGCACAGCACAGCGAATTGTTAACGTTTCTCCAAATCCTTTTCAAGACAAATTAACACTGAATGGAATTGATAGTAAAATTTGCACTTGGACTGTTTTCGATATTACGGGTAAAAAAGTTTATGAAGTAATTAGTGAATATAATAAGATAGAATTAGAACTTAGCTTTCTAGAAAAAGGAGCCTATATCTTAAAATCAGATTATTATGCTCCAGTTAAACTATTGAAATATTAAACTGACAATATTATCCAATATTAATTTTGATAAAAAAAATCCCCGCTAATTTCTTAGCAGGGATTCAGTATAATAATTCTATAATTCTTAGAAGTTCCCTTGTAAGATGTTAATTAGATCAATAGCCCACCATATACCGCAACCACCTGCAGTAACAATAAACAATACATTCCAAATAAGTGGTTTGCCTTTGTACCATCTGTGACCTGCTAACCATCCTAAGAAAAACCATAATGCAATGGTGATGATCATGTCTTCGTCCATCCCACCTGCTACACCTTTTTTAGCTACTTCCGTTTTCTTAGTAACAACTGTATTGCTAATAGAATTCGAACTCGCTGAAGCTTGCTCGGTAACTTGTGCTTTTTTAGTTTCCTTTTTTACGGGGAATGATGCGTATACTGATGTTTCTGAAACAACTAACATAGCAACGATTGCAATGATTGTAAGTTTGATTTTTTTCATAATTCAGGTTTTTATTTGTTACTTCGAATATATTAAAAAATATGTCGAAACAATATTTACTTTCCCTCTTTTTTTTCTTTCTCTCTTCAGCTGTTTTTGCTCAGAATACTACCGAACAAGAATATATTGGAACATTACAGCTTGCTAATAATGATATCATTAGTGTAAAAATTAACTTCAACCAATCACCAAACGGCTCTATAGAAGGCACTTCAGTAACCGATATTTATGGTGCAGATCGCACAAAGAGTAAAATCAATGGTCGAGTAAATTCAAAGAATAATACAATTTCTTTCAAAGAAGTTTCAAATATTAGCACCAAGTCATCTGCAAGTACAACTGAATTTTGTTTCATTGAAGTAAAGAATGCATCAATTAAAAAGATGAAAGGTAAATCAATGATTACTGGAAGCTTTGTAGGTAAATATGCCAACGGTCAAAAATGTGCAAGCGGAACCTTGTACTTAATCAATTCCAGTTACTTAGATAAAATTGCCAAAGAGTATGTTAGTCCGAAACACATTAAAAATACAGACTCACTGAACAATATTCAACAAAAAGTAAAATCGTACCGCGATAAATCAGAAAAAAATACATTACAATCTCAAGAAGTGTTAAACGTAAACTGGACATCCAACGAAATTATTATGGAAGTGTGGGATGGAGATCAAGAAGACCAAGATGAAATCGTAATATTTTTAGATGATCAAAAAATTCTAGATCAGTTTGTGTTAAAGCAGAAAAAGAAAACCATCGTAGTTCCTTTTACTTCGCAAGTCAGTGTATTGAAAATTGTTGGTCTTGATGAAGGTGCTTCATACCCTTGTACAGCCAATGTATTACTTAGAGATGGCAACAATTCTACTGCTATCGTAACCATTCTTAAAAAAGGAGAAACGACTTCAGTTCGATTAACGAAATCAAAATAACTAGAGAAACTTTTTCAATAGCAAATAAAAAGAACATAAACCAGTTTATAGTTTTATAAACTTACTGATATACTCATCAGCTTTGATGAAATAAGTTCCTTGTGGTAAGTCTTCAATACTGATGTTGTGATTTGTTGGCCATTCAATTACCTTCACAATTTTACCCTGAGCATTATAGATTGTTATTTTTCGAATAGGATCAATCCCTTCGATATACAACTTATCTGTGCTTGGGTTCGGATAAATTTTTAGTTGATTGACTTTCGTTTTAATGACCGCTGCACTAAAATTGCTGAACAAATTTTGATACGCAGTTTGCACGCTATCAGTTGTCAATTTTAATTTTTCTAGGGAACTTAAATTATTTCCAGCAGTATCTCTTGCCCAAACGTATGCGAAGTCTGTAATAATTCTTTCTCCAGGCGCAAGTGTGCAACTACTTACTGCAGAAATAGCTTGTTTGTCGCCAGGGAATCCTGTCTCCACCCAATTGGCTCTGCCTTGAGGGTCGCTTAAACCAGGGTACATAAATTTACAGGGATCGGCACCTCCTCGTCCGTTCGGAGTTCCATAAGAAACTGGAATACCATCTGCCCAATTTCCTTTTAAATAATGATATAATTCTACTGAATTAGCAGGAGTGCCTGTAGTTCCTGGCAAACTACCTTTCTGAACAGAAATAAAACTACCCATTTCTAAATTGGTATTATTCGATGTTTTTCCAGGACTTAAATAGGTAATGCCAAATGCAGGTGGTGCAATTCCATAACCCGATGAAGCGCCATCCTCATCATTATTATCGGCATTATAAACATAAAACAGATTTCGTTTTTTACC
>CAJBVG010000356.1 GCA_903958995.1 uncultured bacterium
AATAATCCTTTATCAGAAAAATCTACATCTAAGCCAGCTGACGCTTCTGGTACTGTTCCTGTTGCACTGATTCCTACATTTTGAGCATTAGAATTTTTTGGCAATATTGCTATTGTCGAGATTAATAATCCAACAATAGTCAAATATTTAGTTTTCATGGTTTTGGTAATACTTTGTGAAATTTATTTCAATCAATAAGATTGCCTAAATTACTAAATTATTACTATAAAAAGGAACAAAAAGAGGTGTTTGTGTGTTAAATAATTGTAAATAGACTATTTCAACAGAGATTCTGCAAAAAGGAGATCTTCTGGGAAAGTAATCTTCAGATTAGAATAGTCGCCTTCGATGAGGTTAATGCGTACTCCTGAGCGTTCTACCACCGAGGCATCATCGGTAAATTCATTCCTAAATTCTTCTTTATAGGCTTTTATTAAGAGCTCCGATTGGAACACTTGTGGGGTTTGTATTAAATAGTACTCATCGCGTGGTACTGCTGTTGAATGTTCTTCCTGTACTCGTCTGATGGAGTCTTTAGAGCGCACCGAAATTACCGCATTGCCGTGGGTTTCAGCATAAGCAAATGCTTCTTTTATTCGCTCTTGTTTTATCAATGGTCGAACAGCATCATGTACCGCTACAATAGAATGCGCCGAAACATGCTTCAAGCCGTTCTTCACCGACTCAAATCGATTTCGTCCGCCTTGCACTAAAACATGTGGAATGGTAAATGAATATTGGGCACACAGCTTCTGCCAGTACTCGTGATAATCTACATTTAGCACGAGAATAATTTCGATGTCGTCCATCGCAAATTTCTCGATGCTGTACATCAGAATAGGTTTATTGTGAATGAGCAAAAATTGTTTTGGTAGCTCTGTTTGCATACGCGAACCGCTACCTCCTGCAACAATAATGGCAAATTTCTTACTCATTTTAGATGATTAACATCGCATCTCCATAACTGTAGAAACGATACTTTTCTTTCACTGCAACTTTATAAGCTTCCTTTACAAATTCATATCCACCAAAGGCAGAAACCATCATTAATAAAGTAGATTCTGGAGTATGGAAGTTGGTTACCATGCAATTGGCAATACTAAAATCGAAAGGAGGGAAGATGAACTTGCTTGTCCAATCGTTTGCTGGTTTCAACTTTCTGCTTGCCGATACCGATGATTCGATCGCACGCATACTTGTTGTACCAATAGCACAAACTCTCTTCTTGTTCTCATTCGCTTTGTTCACCATCTGCGCAGCTTTCTCCGAAATAATGAATTGTTCCGAATCCATTTTGTGTTTCGTTAAGTCTTCTACTTCTACCGAACGGAAAGTTCCTAAACCTACGTGAAGGGTTACTTCCGCAAATTCAATACCTTTTAATTCTAAGCGTTTGTATAATTCTCTACTAAAGTGCATACCTGCAGTTGGAGCAGCTACTGCACCTTCTTCTTTAGCGAAAATGGTTTGGTAACGTTCTTTATCTTCTGCTGTAGCTTTACGTTTAATGTATTTTGGAAGTGGTGTTTCACCTAGTATTTCAATGGCTTTGCGGAACTCTTCGTCCGTTCCATCAAACAAGAAACGAATTGTACGTCCACGTGAAGTGGTATTATCAACTACCTCAGCAATTAACAAATCATCTTCACCGAAATACAATTTATTTCCTACACGAATTTTACGAGCTGGGTCTACTAAAACGTCCCATAATCTCATTTCGTGGTTTAATTCTCTTAACAAGAACACCTCTATTTGAGCACCAGTTTTTTCCTTGTTACCGTACATACGTGCCGGGAAAACCTTGGTATTGTTCAATATCATCACATCTCCATCATCAAAATATCCCAACAAATCCTTGAAGATCTTATGCTCTATAGTCCCTGTTTTACGATCTAATACCATTAATCTGGATTCGTCACGTTGTTTAGATGGGGTTGAAGCAATTAAAGACTCGGGTAGGTTGAAGTTAAATTGTGATAGTTTCATATGTATATATTGATATCTGCTTTGATTAAGACCGCGAAGTTAACAATAATTTGTAAAATTAATTATGCAATTGAGATTCTTATGGTTTTAATGGTAGATTTGAATTATGCTGTTTTTAAAACTTTTCCGCGAATCCATATTATTTGCTATCAATGCCTTGGTAGTGAATAAGTTGAGGACGCTTTTATCGCTCTTGGGAATTTCTATTGGTATTTTTACCATCATCACGGTATTTACCTTTGTTGATTATATTGAATTCAGTGTACAATCTTCGGTACAAAAACTCGGCAACGATGTGGTGTACGTTCAGAAATGGCCATGGGCATTTGGTTCCGACTACCCTTGGTGGAAGTATTTCAACCGACCGAACCCTAGCTACCGCGATTACGAAGCCCTAAATAAACGAGTAAACGAAGAGAAAGTAAAAGCCATGGCTTTTCAAATTACCATCAATGGTAAAACCATAAAGTACCGCTCCAACAGTGTGGAGCAGGTGAACATTACCTGTGCTTCGCAAGATTATGGGGATGTACGAACCATGGAATTTGAAAAGGGACGGTATTTCACCGAAACAGAATCGAGAAGCGGGAAGAATTATGTAATTATTGGTTATAACATATCCGATGCCTTGTTCGGCAACACCGACCCTATAGGTAAGGATGTTAAAATATTAGGTCGAAAATTAAAAGTTATTGGGGTCGCGAAAAAGGAAGGGGAAGATATTTTAAATAACAGCATGGACAACCAAGCCCTTATTCCCATTAACTATGCGCGTAACCTAGTAGATGTTCGAGCAGATAGATATCAACCCTTCATTATGGTAAAAGCACAAGACGGTGTAAGTCTGGCGGAGCTGAATGATGAGTTGAAAAATCACCTGCGTTCTATACGAAGAATCGCTCCACGAGAAGAAGACGACTTCGCCTTAAATCAATCGAGCATACTATCCGTACAAATGGAATCACTGTTTGGCATCGTTAACGTAGCGGGCTGGATCATCGGAGGGTTCTCTATTCTAGTAGGAGGCTTCGGTATAGCGAACATTATGTTTGTATCGGTAAAAGAACGAACCAATGTTATTGGAATTCAAAAATCATTAGGCGCAAAAAACTACTTTATCTTATTACAATTCTTATTCGAGTCGATCGTATTGTGTATCATGGGCGGCAGCATTGGCTTGCTCTTGGTATGGATCGTTACACTCGTATCTAACTTCATGGGCTTCGGATTATTTCTCTCGTTCAGCAACATTGTGTTGGGCTTGGGAGTATCGGTAATCATCGGATTAGTATCTGGATATTTACCAGCACAAAGCGCCGCGAACTTGGATCCGGTGGAAGCGATACGCGCAAAATAATATGTTAATATGTTAATGGGATAATATGTTAATGAATTATGAATTTTGAATTATGAATTTCCCGTTCGTCGAAGCGTCCTCGCTTCAACAATTTGACCCTTCGACACTCACGCCCCTCTCCCGATAGCTATCGGGAGAGGGGTTTGAGTTAATTCGAGAATACGATTTTCTATTTTCTTTTTTCTATTTTCGAATAACATGAGCACCTCGTCTTACGCCGAGGCAGGCACTAGCACACGAACAAACGAACATGAGCACACGAGCACACGAGCACACGAGCAAACGAACCCTCATCATCGGCTCCGGCCCTTCCGGACTAGCCATTGCAGCGCGATTAGCCGATGCGGGATTACCCTTTGTGGTGCTGGAGCAGAGCGATAAGATTGCTTCGAAATGGCATCAGCATTATGATCGTTTGCACTTGCATACCGTGAAACAGATGTCTTCATTACCATTTGTCGATTTCCCGGAGCATTACCCACAGTACGTTTCGAGAGCAGAGCTCGTGGACTATTATGAAAACTATGCGAAGAAATTTAATATCAATCCGCACTTTAATTGCAAAGTAATTGCGGTACAAAAAGTAGAAGATCATTGGCAAGTACGATGCGAAAACGGAGAGGTGTTTGAAGCGGAAAATGTGGTGGTGGCTACAGGCTTAAATCGCATTCCGAAAGTACCGCATTGGAAAGGGCAGGAGGAGTACCGAGGAGAAATTATTCACG